>JACMRI010000044.1 GCA_014376525.1 Bacteroidia bacterium
AGCGATTATTATAGCATAAACAAAAGTACCGATGGCGAGCATTATGAGGCTGTAGGCACAGTAAAATCTAACAACAGTAAAACAGGTGGCAGTTATACATTTTATGACAACAACCCAACCTTAGGAAATAGTTATTACACACTTACAAGTATAGATTTTGATGGTTCGCAAAGTGTAAGTAATATTGTTTCAGTGCAATTTTTAGATAGTACAAAAGCATATATTTTTTATAACAACAACGGTACGTTTCAAATACAACCATTAAACCAAGTTGTTTTAACACAAATAAACATTTATTCGTTAATGGGGCAACTGCTTAAAACAGTTCCTGTAAATAATAATTTACCTATAAATATAGATGTGAGCCAATTAGCAAAAGGACAGTATTATGCCCAAATAAATTCCCAAAATAGTACATACACCGAACGTTTTGTGGTGGAGTAAACCACTCCCCAAATTTAGTTTTATTTTTGTGTAAAAAGTTTTATACTTTGGCATTAAAGCCTACGTTTGCACAAAATCATAAAGCTAAGTAATTCAAATGCGTTTAGACTTACAAAAGTTTTTAATTGCCGTTTCCACACTACTTTTAATTAATTTGGTTAACCTATTTCACAGCGTGAAACCACCGCTACCGAAGCAAATATCAATGTATCGCAAGTAGTATCTATTGATTATTGTGTTACATTTATCAATTGAATCCACCTTATTTAATAATACTTTTGGCTACAAAAACGTATATAATGCGTAACGCCTAATGTGCTAATTTTATTAATATAATTTAAAAAGTATGGTTCACTTTTTACTTTAGTATGTGCTGTTTTTATTTGTGCTATAGTAAATGTTTTTGGTGTGCATAGTTAGTTTAATTATAAAAAAGAATTAATTTTTCTTAAAAAAGCTATCGGCAATACCTTTATTTATTTTGTAGTTGGTAAGCGTTAGTATTATTTTTCCTTTTTTGGGCTTGCCGTCGTCTTTAATTGCGTTGGCTTGCGAGGTGTTTATATCAGCAGCTATGGCTTTGGGTATTTTAAATTTCTTCACATCTACCTCAAACAACATTATATCGGGTAGGCCATAATTAATTTGGTTGTTATACGTATAAGTTGTTAAAATAGTTCCGTTTGATTTGGTTGTTATCATAGATTTTACAATTACCATTTGTTTATCATCAATCCATAATTTACCCAATACCACATCGCTCGTATCGCTTATTGGTATAATGTTTATGAGTGCAGTAGGTGTACCGTTAATGGTTTCGCGCCCCTGTTGCATGGCGGTATAGCTATTGGTATCGGCAATAAGTTTGGTAAGTTGCACAAAACTTTGCTTTGGTACTATAGCTATACTTTTAGATTCAACTTTAAATTTATCTTTTTGTTTAAAATAAATTTTAGCATTAATGGGCAACATTCTCAAAAATGGCATATCTACTTTTATGTGTACATCTACACTATAATCTTTTACGGTTGCAAACTTTGCAGATACTCTGTATAACAGTTTGTTAGTTTGCTGCGCCTGCGCTACTGGTGCATTTAATAGCCCAATTAGCAGTAACGCATAATTTATTAAAGTACGAGTTTTCATTACGATAAAATATCTTTTCGGTTAAATTTATAAGTAGCAATACCCAACAATACTCCTATGTGAGTGAGTAATATTAATGTTGATTTTAGTATTTGCGAAGTATCAATAGGGTCATCAAAAAAGCAACGCCATGCAGCCATGTGTGTAGTAAACATAAACGGACGAATGGTGTCAAACAACGGTACATCAAGCGTTCCCACAATAGTAAATAATAATATTATGCCCATAGTTGATACAATAGGGCCAATAGAATTTTCGGAAAAACACGATAGTGTAAGTGCTAATGTTGCTACAGTTACTAACGATAAAAACGCCATTGCAAAGCCGTAAACAAAACGCCATACTATGTCATGCTGTTGTAGTATGGTTAATCCGTCAGATTTTAACACTATTAAATCGCCACCGCCAAACAACATTCTGCCCAATAGTACCGCCATTAATGCCAGCCAAAGCACTACTACTGCGGTATATACACAACTTGCCAAAAATTTGCTAAACAAAATACTGTTGCGAGAAATAGGTTTGGTTAGCAATAAGCGTATAGTACCCATGTCGGCTTCGCCCGAAATTAAATCGCCAGTTACAAAAGCAATAAGTAAAGGCACGTGTACTATAAGCATTTGCAAAATAATAAACCCAATTAAGTTACCGTTCAAAATATTTCCTTCAAACGAAACGGATTGTTCCAACTGCCCAGTAATAAGCGATATGTAATATTTTCCCTCAAGTTTCATGGCAAATAATACTATACCAATAATAAGTGTAATACCACCTATACCAATGTAACTACGGGGTTTGTAGGCTATTTTTATAAGTTCATTATAAGTACTTTTCCAAAACATACGAGCGTTATTTTAAGTGTAAAAATGATGATGAATTGAGGTAGAATTATTACGCCGAAATTAATTTTAAAAAATAATCCTCCAGCTTACGCTTGGTTTCTATAGCGGTAACTTGTATGTTATTATCGCACAATAATTTGTTAATATGTGGTATGCTTTCGTTCGAGGTGTGGAGTAATAAACTGCTTTGCGTATCCGTATCTATAGTGTTTGCAAATGATGATGTGCTTAGTACTTGCTTGGCTAGCGCTACATCATTTACAGTAAACATTACCACAAGTTCTTGGCTATTTAACAAGTCGGCAACATTGCCTTGCACTACAGTTTTGCCCTTGTTTATTATAATCATACGGTTAGCTATTAGTTCTATTTCCGATAGTATGTGCGATGAGAGTATAATGGTTTTGTTACGCTCTGTTTTTAGTTGAACAATGAGGTTGCGTATATCTATAATGCCCTGTGGGTCCAGTCCTGTGGTAGGTTCATCAAGTAGTATTAGTTCGGGGTCGTTTAGTAAAGTTTGTGCTATACCTAAACGTTGTTTCATACCGTGCGAAAACCCTGCTACTTTATCTCGTTCGCGCCCTTTTAATCCTACAAAATCTATCAACTCGTGTATTTTGGTTTTAGATAATGTAACACCAGATATACGCGCAAATATTTCTAAGTTTTTTTCGGCGGATAAGTATTTGTAAAAATCGGGCTTTTCTACTATGCAACCTATTTTACTCAACACCTCGTTGCGGTTGGAGTGTAGCGGTTTTCCAAACAAATTAATACTTCCGCTTGTAGGTTGTATGAGCGATAGTATTGTGCGTATAGTAGTGCTTTTGCCAGCGCCATTAGGTCCCAAAAAACCAAATATATCACCTGCGTAAACATCAAAGCTTACACTATGTAAAGCGCAAAATGTACCATAATGCTTTACTAAATTATTTACCTCTACTATTTTGTGCTGTGCTAACATGTTTCTTTAGGTTGTATTAAGTACTAATTACGAATTAAAAATTACTAATTACGTTTAAAATTAACTGTTTGCGCATCAAAAAAAATATAATTATTTTACAAAAAAGCACTATCATTAACTACCCAATTACACCACAAATATATAGAATATACTAAGGGCTTTAATGAATAATTATGCTTTTTTTGTATAATATTAATGCTCATAGAGCTTAACTTTTTATGATAAGTATGTATTTATTAAACACACTAATTTTATCAAATAATTACATAATGAAAACAACTTTATTTATATTTTTAAGCTTGTCATTAATTTAATTATTAAACAATTGAATAGCCTTATATAATACAAATAAATTTATTAATGCGGATTACATAACACATGCGTAGCATATATATTGTTACTATAGTTGTTATACCCAACGTAAAACCCACTGTATACAAAAAACTTATTCTTTAGATTTTTGTAATGTTTGGGCGAGTTTTCCCAGGTTAAAAACATAGCAATAGCTAGTTCGTGGTAAGTACTTACAGTGTAGATTTTGTTTTTAATTTTAAACGGAATATTATAAGGTACATATAAGCAGTTTTCGCCAATAGTTGTGTAATTTACCATTTCCAATTGCGCTCGCTTATTTAGTGTGGCTTTGGTTTTGTTGGGTTGCGTGTGCGATAATACATTATTATTTGCCATATATTCTGCTTGATGTTTTGCCATTTTATTAAGCGAGGAATCAACAGTTAATAGAGGTAATTTTAGTGTGGTGCGCTGCGCATTAAGCTCTTTTAAAAACAAGCGATGTACGAGTATTTGGTCTATATTGTTTACATCTAATAGTTGAGCATTGCTTAGTTTAAAAAATAAGAGGCAAATCAACAATAACCAATAACAACGCACACTTACTTTACTCCTAACGAATAAGATGCCGCAAGCACTTTTACTTCGTCCATTAATCTATTGTTTTCTGCGGGCTTGTCGCCATTATAATAGCCTCGTATGCGACCATCTCGGTCTATCAAAACAGTTTTTGCACTATGTACAAAAGCACTATCGTGCTGTAAAGTGTCGTTTTGCATCAACAAAAAGTTATTGCCAGCCAATTGGTTAGCGGTGTTCTGTTCCGTTTTGGCAAATATCCATTGTGTTTTATCGTTGTGCGCACGTTGGCTAAAATCCAAAAGTGCAGCTACATCATCTTCGGGGCGTATGCTTATGCTAAGTTGTTTTACTGTTTTAAGGTAATGCAATTTTTCTTGTATACGTAGCATTTCCGATGCCTTGCGAATACAATCTGCCTTACATTGTGTATAAAAAAAATTTACTAAATAAATATTCCCATGCATTTCACGGCTATCAAACAAGTCGTTACTTTGGGTTATGAGTTGAAATGGAGCAATGCTGTAATATATGGTGTCGCCTTTGTTATCAAGAGTTTTGGGGCCGTAGTAGGGCAACGATTTAAAAATACTTGCGTCGCGGTTTACTATAGGTGTGCGTATAACAAAGTAATAAAACAAAAACGAAAGGAGTGCAGGTACTATAAACATAGTTATTAAAAACAAGCTTCTTTTGAGGTTTGATGCGGTTGTAGTATTCATGTTTGTTTTTTTGTTGTAGTGTGTGTTGTAAGGTTTAATTGGGTTGAGGTTTGTTGTAATATGTATTTTGTAACTTGTGCTAAACTCAATAACCAATGCTCGGTTAGGGTTTTTTATTGGTAATTTTGCGGTGGCTGGGCAGAGCCTTTGGTTTAAATGTTAAGTCAGTGTAAATTTTAATTTACACATGCCAACTATTTAATTAATATTTATAGGCAAATATAAAGCGGTTTTGATTTTTTTACCTAAGATTTCCATTTTGAGGGGTGCTTGTAATATGGGGGCAGAAGTTTTATATTGCAAATTTATCCTGCCCTTTATAACACCCCTCAATAGGGCAATTATAAATTATAACTAACCTCTTAGGCTAGTTGC
>JACMRI010000045.1 GCA_014376525.1 Bacteroidia bacterium
AACTATGCCGATTTTCCTGTGGAGTTAACCAACTACGTAGAATTCATAGAGCAATACATAGGTGTACCCATCAAAATAGTATCAGTAGGGCCAGATAGAGAACAAACTATATTGAGATAAAATAATGAGTTTCTAAAACAGTTAAAACAATGTTAGATGGATTCAATTGATAAATGCAACACTATGATACTTTTTTAATTTTTCGTTAGGTGATAAAAAATTCAATCTTTTTCTAGGTCTGTTATTTAGTTTATTTATTACGTAGTTTATTTACTCTTGTTTTCTCAAGTATAAGTTATGTTTTTGGGGGAATATTGAAGTATCAATTCGTTTAAGTTTTCGTTAGCGCCCCATTCCCAACTTGTGTATGGATTAGCGAAACAATAAAAAAATGAATGTAGATATATAAGATTTCCTATTGTTGTACCAGTGTTACACAATGCATTAGCTATATATGAGTTCACACAATTTAAAAAAAACTATAATTTTTAGGGTTGTTATTTGTATTATAAAACTACGAACACATATCAACATCAAGCACTACACGTACTGACCGATTGTATTTGTACATACTGTCTACAAGTTGTTGGAGTATTTTTTTAGCAGCTGTTATGTTGCCCTCTCGTTCTATTTTAATAATAAAACGTTTATTATAAATATTTTTAATACGAGCGGGAGTAGGGAATTCAGGGCCCAATACACGCTTTCCAAATGCACATTGCAAATCTTTGCACAGCACGTCGCAGTAGTCGTTTAGCACGTTAGGGTCGCGGTGTTGTAGTATAATTTCTATAATGCGTGTAAATGGGGGATAGGCGTATGTTTGACGTTCTTTTATTTCATTGTCAAAATAATCTTTGTAATTATGCTCTTTTACTTGTTGCAATAGTAAGTGCTGGGGTTGCATGGTTTGTATTATAATTTTGCCCTTTCCGCTTGCACGGCCTGCTCTGCCACTTACTTGGCTAAACAATGAAAATGCCCGCTCCGAAGCCCTAAAATCGGGGTAGTGTAAGGTTTCATCAGCATTCATTATTCCAACTAAATCCACACTCGAAAAATCCAATCCTTTAGTTACCATTTGCGTACCTATAAGTATATCTATTTCTCGGTTTTCGAGCTGTTGTATTAATGTTTCAAATGCTAGCTTTCCTCGTGTAGTATCAGTATCCATACGTGCTACACGTGCATTTGGAAATAATAATTGTACGTCTTCCTCTATTTTTTGTGTGCCAATTCCTTTGGTAATAATGTTGGTACTATTGCACTTAGCACAGCGTGGTTGTGGCGTTACGCTATAGCCACAATAGTGGCATTTTAATAAATTTATTTGCTTATGATACGTAAGGCTTACATCGCATTGTACACACTGCGGTATATGTCCGCAGGTCATACATTCGTGCATTGGCACGTATCCTCGGCGATTTTGAAATAGTATAATTTGTTTTTTGTTATCCAATGCCTCATTCATCTGCGCAAACAATTCTCGTGTTAATGAGGCTTTCATGCTTTTTTGGGCTATATTTTTTTTTATGTCTATTAGTTCAATGCTTGGCAAGGCCACGTTGTTGTAGCGTTGTAGCAAAGGCACATAACCATATTTTTTTTGTAGGACGTTGTAATATGTTTCTATGGCTGGTGTTGCCGAGCCTAACAACGTTTTTGCATTGTATTGTTTGGCTATAAGTATTGCTGTATCCCTTGCATTATAGCGTGGTGCAGGGTCTTGTTGCTTGTAAGATGCGTCGTGTTCTTCATCAACAATTATTAATCCCAAATTATCATACGGCAATAATATTGATGACCGCGCGCCAAGTATAACTTGTACGTTTTTTTTGTTTAATAAATTATTCCAAACCTCTACACGTTCGTTCTCATTAAAGCGTGAGTGATATACACCAATTGTGGTGTTCAATATTTTTTTTAGCCTACTTACCAATTGCGTAGTTAAAGCTATTTCGGGTACTAAATATAGTACCTGCTTGCCTTGCGCTATAGTTTCGGTAATAAGTTGAGCGTATATATTTGTTTTGCCACTACCCGTAACTCCGTGCAATAGGCATACATCGTGGGTGGTAAACTCTTGCTTAATAAGTGTTAATGCAGTTTGTTGTACATCGGTTAATACTAGTACATTGTTGGTGTTTGTTGCTTTATTATTAAGGCGTGAAACCTCTATTTCGCAATATTCAAATATTTCTTTTTTCTCTAATGCTTTTAATGTTGCAGCATCGCAATTAGCACGCTCCTCCAATAATTTTTTGGGTACTAAATAATTGGGTTTCTCAGTATAATAATTACTTAACGATACATATGCTGTTAACGCTTGTTGTTGTTTTACGGCACGTTTTAGTTCTTCAAACAATGCCTCTAAAGCATTGCTATCGCTACTGTATTTTGGGTTTAGTTGTATAAATGTAGCGTACTTTGGTTTGTATTTTAGTTTTAATTCCTCTTTAAGTAGTATAATTTTTTTGTCTATTAAACGTTTTATGGTGCTGTGTGTTTTTTTGTTGTTGAGTATTGCGTTAATCTCGTCAATGGTTAAAAAATGGCGTATTTCCAATGCTTCCACCAACAAATATTCATTATCATTTAAGTTGTCCTTATCTAGGTCAATATCCGCATTGAGAATAAATGTAGTTTCGCTATTTAGCTTGAGTCCTGCTGGTAGTGCAGCGTTCATTACTTCGCCAAGGTAACACATATAATAACTAGCAATCCATTGCCAGGACTGGTACTGCGATTGAGTAATAACTGTACTCTCATCAATAACTGAAATTAATTCTTTGGCATCAAACCCCGAATTATTTTCAGTACTCACACTTATTACTATAGCTGTATATAATTTTTTTTTTCCAAAATTTACCACTACTCGTTTTCCAAACCCCAAAAACCCTTGCCACTCGGCAGGTACAGAGTAGGTAAATAAATTATTGAGGGCTAAAGGGAGAAGTACGTTTACGAACATTTTATTAAATACTTTTTAAACTTGTATTTCATTCTCAGTTATCCAATTACTTAATACCACCAAATGCCATTGTCTGCTCCAAGTATTGGTGGCGCTATTGTTTAAAAACGCTTGCCAATTGCGCATTACAGCGTTGTTTTTAAAAGCAGGCAATGTGTTTAAATGTTGTAAACGTTCTTCGCAATAGGTTTTAAGTTCGTTGCGCATCCAGTTATTCCACGGTAAATTAAAGCCCATTTTTGGTCGGTTTACTATTTCGGTGGGTAATAAACTGCCCATTGCTTTTACTAATAGTTGCTTGGGAGTGTGCGGATACTTATTAAAATCATTAATGCTTAATACATAATTTACCAGGTGATGGTCTAAGAAAGGCTCGCGTACCTCCAAACTATTTGCCATACTCATTTGGTCGGTATCCCTTAGTAGCGTGGGTTGTAGGTAGGTACTTATTTCGGCTAATGATATTTCGGTAAGTCTTTTGTTACTTTTTAATGATAGTATTTCGGGCAAAAAAACTGTGCGGTCTATCATCATTTGATTGAGCATATCCTGCGAAAACAAATTACGTGTGTGCCTATGAAATGTTGCTACGTTAAATTTATCTTCACTCATAAAATCTTTCAATTTTGATGTAGCTATACTTGGTTTTATTTTTTCTATAATTGTGCCAACACCTTTTAAAATTGGGGTTGGAAGCAACCATAGGTCTTTAAAACTTTGTATTTTTTGGTAACGTTTAAATACATCGTATCCTGCAAAAAGTTCATCGCCCCCAATTCCCGAAAGTGCTACCGTTACGCCAGCCTCTTTGGTGGCTTTGCTTACAACATAAGTGTTAGGACCATCGCCACTTGGGCTGTCCATGCTATTTACTGCGTATGGCAAGTCGTTTTTAAAATCGTTGGGTGTAAGGCGCAGTACAGTATGTTTTGTTTCGTACTTATCGGCTATTATTTTTGCGTAACGTTCTTCACTATATTCATCATCGTTAAATACTACCGAAAAAGTGTTAATGTTAGCTGTAGTAGCCTTGCGCATTAATGCCACTATAGCACTGCTATCAATGCCTCCACTCAGGAAAGCCCCTAAAGGTACGTCGCTTATCATACGTTTTTGTACGGACTTGCTTAGCAAGTCTAACACGTTGTGTTGTGTAGTTGCAGCATCGTCTTTGCAATCTATTTGGGCGGCATTTATTGGGTTATAATATTTTTTCATTACTGCATCTCCATTGCTCAAGGTAATGCAGTGGGCAGCCTCTAGACTACTAATGTCTTCTATCAATGTGTTTGGGTCATACACCGTTTGATACTGCGTATAAGTGGCTAATTGCGTGTAGTTTAATTTTTTAGTACTATAGCCACTTGCAAGTAATGCACGAATTTCGCTAGCAAATACGAGCCCTTGCTGAGTTTTTATGTAGTAAAGTGGCTTTACTCCAAATCTATCTCTGGCTATAAATGTAGTTTCTGTTACTGTGTCGTATATTGCAAATGCAAACATACCCTCCAACTTTTGCAGCATATTCTCCCCCCAATATTGGTAGGCATATAGCAGTACTTCAGTGTCGGTAGTAGAGTTAAATTGTAGTGTGGGTATTTGGTTTTGAAGTTCTTTTTTTAGGGTTAAATAATTATATATTTCGCCATTAAAAACTATTGCATATCTGCCATTGGCGCACAACATAGGCTGGTGCCCCTGTGTGCTAACATCTATAATTGCTAATCTGCGCTGCCCCAAACAAACACTATTGTGCTGCCAAGTACCACCATTATCTGGCCCACGGTGTAGCATTCTGCTATTCATTTTAATTACGGCATCAAGCGCTGTACTGCCTGCTATACCTATAGTTCCGCTTATTCCACACATAGGTTACTTCACATCATTAAAGTCAATTCCTTTTGATAAAAACAATTTTTCTAATGTGTTTTTTTGGTGGGTATCTATGTACTTTTTAATATCATCGTCCCAAAGAGTATAAAACCATTTGTTATTTATCCATTCAGCTTTAATCCAAGGCATACTCTCGTCATAAAATACTACTGGCGATACTATTAAATCGTTTACATAATTTACATCGGCAAAGTGCACTGCCAAGTCGTTGTAGCCGTATATCCACTTACCTTGACGCATATTTTTTGCATATTCGCCTTTACCTATTACCTCCCAATTGTATTTGTTTAAATCGGTTTCGGTAACGTTTTTTTCATCGTCGGTAGTGAGTACTACTTTCTTGTGTAAAGTGTCCATTTTAAGTTTTAGCCAAGTGCCAGTTTTTTGTTTGGCTGCATTTGTTTTGTTAAATTCTTCGCCCTTAAATGTGGTATAATCTTTATAAAATATTACGTTTTTTTTTTGTGCATTAGCAGTGGTAAATATCGCTATTGTTGCTAAAATTGTAAGTATTGCTTTCATGGTTTGTTGTGTTTTACATTTAATTGTATAATTATTTAATACTGCAAGGACTTAGGCCTGCAGCTTTAGGTAATGTGGTGTTTTTAATAGCATTATAACCGCCATCAACTTCTTTAAAATTATGTACTCCACGTGCTTTAAGTATGCTTGCTGCTATCATACTGCGGTAGCCGCCTGCGCAGTGTATGTAGTTGGTTGTGTTGTTATCTACTTGTGCAAACCAGTTATTTATATCGCTTAACGTAAGGTGTTGTGCGGTAGCAATATGTTCGGTAGCATACTCGCCGTCCTTACGTACATCAAGCACAGGAGAGTTGGCGGTATATTCTTGTTCAAATTGCGCTGCACTAATTCTGTTTACGGTATCTGTTTCTTTGTCTGCATTTTTCCAAGTATCAAAACCATTTTCCAAATGTCCTAGTACGTTGTCAAAGCCTACTCTAGCAAGGCGTATAATACTTTCGTTGAGTTTGTCGTGCGTAGTTATTAGTACAATAGGTTGTGTAGTATCGTGTATAAGTGCACCTACCCATGGGGCAAAATCGCCAGTAATACCAATATTTATTGCACGTGGAATATGCCCTAATGCAAACTCTGCAGGTGTGCGTGTATCTAACACTATAGCGTCTGTAATTTCTAATATAAGAGTTAGTTCGTCTGCGCTAAGTGGCTTATTTCCTCGGTTTATTATAGTGTCTAAACTTTCGTAACCATTTTTATTCATAGCTACATTTAACGGAAAATATGCAGGAGGTGCTTGCAAGCCATCGGTTACAGCTATTATAAATGCCTCTTTGTTGGGTTGGTTTAATGCGTAGTTGGTTGCTTTTTGTTCACCTAATATGCCTACTGTTTCCTTACTCATATTTTTACCACATGCACTACCTGCTCCATGTGCAGGATATACTATAACATTGTCTGCTAGGGGCATTATTTTATTCATAAGGCTGTCATATAACTTTCCTGCTAATTCTTCTTGTGTAACCGTTTCCGATTTTTGTGCAAGATCTGGACGTCCTACATCACCCAAAAACAGTGTATCTCCAGTAAATATAGCGTGGTCTTTTCCGTTTTCATCGCGTAATAAATACACTGTACTTTCCATGGTATGTCCTGGTGTATGCAATGCTTTTATAGTAATGTTACCTAATTTAAATTCTTCGCCATCGTGGGCTATTATAGCTGTAAACGCTGGGTTTGCAGTAGGTCCAAATACAATAGGCGCTTCTGTTTTTTGTGATAAATCTAAATGCCCCGATACAAAATCGGCATGAAAATGAGTTTCAAATATATATTTTATTTTTACTCCATCGGCAGCAGCACGGTCTAGGTAAGGTTGCACTTCTCGCAATGGGTCTATAATTGCGGCTTCGCCATTACTTGTTATGTAGTAGGCGCCTTGTGCTAAGCAACCTGTGTATATTTGTTCTATTGTCATTTTTTAATTTACTATATGTAGTTTTTTTTTACAAATTTAAACTTGTATTTTGATATTTGCAGTAGTAATTTATGTAATTATACTTGTTAATTTATGCCCTATTAACAAACGTATTTTATTTTAACACATACTGCATTATTTTGCGCAATGGTTTTATATATAATGTAAACCAATACGGGCTTACCTTATTTACAACCCATGCTTTACGGTCGGCTTTGTTGGCTATTATTCGGTTGCCTAGCGTAGCGTTGCTTACTCCGCCTACTCTCATTTTTATAATGGTTTGGGGCAAATAATTTATTGATAATTTGTGTACGTGTATTAAGCGCAACATCAATTCATAATCGGCGGCTGATTGCATGTCTAGCCTAAAATTGCCGTACTGCGCATATATATATTTGCGCACAAAAAAAGTAGGGTGTGGAGGCATCCAACCCCACATAAACGCATTTACTGTGTATGTGCCCGATGTCCAGTTGCGAATTATTTTATTGGTATCAGTAGCGTTTACATACAACAAGTTAGCGTATAATAGTTGTGCATTATTCCGCTGCATACTTTTTACAACGTTGCTCAACACATCGGTATAGCTATAAAAATCATCAGCGTGCAGCATACCTATTATTTCGCCTTGAGCTAATGCTATCCCTTTATTTAGGGCATCGTACATACCATTGTCGGGTTCGCTTATTACACGAGTGTTGGTTGTTTTGTTAGCGTTAATTATTGCTAATGTATCATCGGTTGATGCGCCATCTATAACTATATATTCTATGTTGGCGTAATCTTGATTAAGCACCGAGCGCATAGTATTTTCAATGGTTGTGGCACTATTGTAGCATACAGTTATTATGGTTATTAGTGGAGTGTTATTCATCATTTAACTTATCACTCTATTTTTTATTTTAATTGCTGGATTGCCTCTGTAAATACTATAGGAATCAAGTTTAGTACTAGCCACCGAAGCCACCGTTAGCATGGCGTGGGAGTGTGCTACTACTCCGCCTGTTACATTACACTTAGCACCTATCCACACACCATCGTGTAAGGTTATGGGTTGCACTATTAAATCAAATGTTGTTTTTTTGTAGTTGTGATTTCCGCATAATAATAACGCTCCTTGCGATACGCATACGTTGTTGTGTAATGTTACTTGTGCCAAATTATCTATCCATACATTTTCGCCAATCCAACAATAATTACCTATGCTTAATAACCATGGATATTTAATGTTTACCGCTGGTTTTATAGTTACACCTACGCCCACTTGCGCACCAAACGCACGAAGCAGAGGAGCTTTAATAAAATTAAGTAGTGCAAATGAATTATTAAAACACAATTGATTAACCACATACCACAGTGCAATTTTTAATTTGCTACTAGGTTTGTACCATTTGTTACTGAAGGTGTTGAGTTGGGTTGTGTTCATTTATAGTTTAAAACATACCGTATAAAAAATAACCAACAGTAAAATAAATAAATGCTCCCAATATATCATTAGTGGTGGTAATAAACGGTCCAGTTGCCAATGCAGGATCTATTTTATATTTGTTTAGAAACAAGGGTACAAACGTACCCATTACCGATGCAAATACTATTGCTGACATAAGCGAAATACTTACGGTATAGGTAAGCGCTAAAGTGTCGCACGTAAACAAATTATATACTAATATAAGTGATGAACACACTAAACCGTTGAGTAAACCGGTGCGCAATTCTTTAAACAAACGTGGCGTAATATCCTTAATTTGTATACTATTGTTTGCTAAGCCTTGCACAATTATTGCAGAACTTTGCACGCCAACATTACCGCCCATTGCAGCTATCATAGGTATAAACGAAGCCATTTCGGGGTGCAAGCGTATTACATTTTCGTGGCTTGCAATAACACGCGAACCCAATACTCCACCTACCATTGCCACTAATAGCCAAGGTAAGCGCGATTTTAACGATTCAAAAACACTATCGTTCTCGTTAATATCTCCTGTTATACCCGCCATAGACTGGTAATCCTTTTCGGCTTCTTCCTGCATTACATCCACCACATCATCTACAGTTATGCGCCCTACAAGCCTGCCTATGGTATCTATTACGGGTATTACTACTAAGTCGTATTTTTTAAATAATTGCGCAACTTCTTCTTTTGACGCGTTTGTTTTTACTGATATTATGTCTTGGTCGTATATATCCTTTACCATTGCGCCTTGCGGGGCTAATAGTAATTTTTTGAGTGATAATAAACCTATCAGTTTTTCGTCGTCATCAACAACATACACTGCATATACTGTTTCTACTTTTTCGGCTTGTGTGCGCATTTCTACTATGCAGCTTTGCGCACTCCAGTTGGCATTGGCTTGTACAAGTTCTTTTGCCATTAAGCCTCCAGCGGAGTCTTCATCATAATTAAGCAAGTCTACAATATCGCTACTGTGTTCTATATTGGTCATTTGTGCCAATACTTCTTCTTGCTTTTCTTCTGATAATTCGTTTAGTACATCGGCAGCATCATCGGTATCAAGGTTATCAATAATTTGCTCTGCTATCTCTTTGGAGGTTAGCTCGCTCATTATTTGTTCTCGCTGTTCTTCGTCTAATTCCAATAACACTTCAGCCGCAAATCCAGGCGATAAATTAGCATAAACATATTGTGCTTCTTTATCGTTTAAATCATTAAAAAACACAGCCACATCTGGCGCATACGTTTCTTGTTCTAGCAAGTGTATGTGCGCCGCATCATTATGCTTTATAGCATTTTTAAGGGTGGTTATATTTATAAGTATGTTTTCCAAAGTGCTACGAAATTAACAATTTATACGGGTTTATAAGCAACCTGTTCTGCCACCATCAACAGGGATATTTATACCCGAGATATAGCTTGCCGCTGGGCTTGCCAAAAACACTACTGCATTGGCTACTTCCTCTGCATTAGCAAGGCGTGCCATAGGTATTTCGTTTATCATTTCTTGGCGCAATTCATCAACCGATTTGCCTGTTTTAGCACTCTTATTTTCGTTTATTTGTTTTATACGTAATGTATCAGTAGCGCCTGGTAGCACGTTGTTAACAGTAATACCAAAGGGCGCAAGCTCCAAGCTCATGGTTTTGCTCCAGTTAGCTACTGCAGCACGAGTAGTATTGCTTACTCCTAAGCCTTTGAGCGGTTGTTTTACGCTTGTAGATATTATGTTTATAATACGCCCGTAGCCACTTGCTTTCATACCTGCTATGCAGGCTATGGTTAGGTTGTGGTTGTTTATTAAATGTGCATTGTATGCGTTTAAAAAATCGGTAGCGGTAGCATCTACTATTGGCCCACCTGCTGGCCCACCTGTATTATTTACAAGTATGTTTATGGTAGTTTGTTTGTTTACCACTAAGTCGTGTATGGCGTTTTTTACACTTTCTACATCACTAAAATCGGCAAGTATATAACTGTGTTGTTGCGTGCCATTGTTGGGCAATTCGCTTAGGGTTAGCTGTAGTTTTTCGGCATTGCGTGCGCACAATATTACGTTAGCATTTATTTGTGCTAAGCCCATTGCTATTGCTTTGCCTATGCCTTGTGTGCTGCCACATACAAGTGCTGTTTTATTGGTGAGGTTTAGGTTCATTGAGTGGGGAGGGAGTATTATTTAATGATACAAATATCTCGTTTAATTTGTTTTTTGCCATTAACAAAGTAATCTTTTCATTTTTTTTTTAATTAACTTTTGTTGGAAATAGAAAGTATTTGTTACATTTTTAACTTTCAAAATCAGTAAGTAATTAATATTTTGTGTTAGAAATACTTATACAAAAAAAATGATTTTCAAAATTTACATACAATCAATAAAACAAATTGTTTGAAGTATTTTTGGTAAGTATATTTTCTGTGGTAATATAGTCATCACTATTTAAATATGATGTAACAACAATTGTATCTAATTAAGTGGTTAAGAAGTTATAAAAACTTAAAGAGTAAACTTTTTCTATACAATCTTTTCTTTGTTAATATTATTCTAAATTGTTTAACATTAAACCAATTATTGAAAGTTTAATGGCGATGTTAAAAAATATTTACCCCAACACCTCCTTCAACTTTGCAATAGTATAATCTACCTCTTCTATAGTGTTCATTTTTGAAAACGAAAAACGTACAGATGGTCTATCGGCCGCAGCACCAATACC
>JACMRI010000046.1 GCA_014376525.1 Bacteroidia bacterium
CCCATATCGTACTAGGGCTCCGCTCAGCCACCTTAATAGCAATAACCGAGAACGCAATAACCAAAATATAATTATATTATTTTCTAATCTTATACTCTCACAACACATTCCCGCCCCACACTCACATTTCGGTGGCTGAGCGGAGCCGAAGCCCATATCGTACTAGGGTTTCTACTCCGCTCAGCCACCGTGATAGTAATAACCGAGAACGCAATAACCAAAATATAATTATATTATTTTCTAAACTTATACTCTCACAACACATTCCCGCCCCACACTCACACCACGGTGGCTGAGCGGAGTCGAAGCCCATATCGTACTAGGGTTTTTACTCCGCTCAGCCACCGTGATAGTAATAACCATAGCAGGACTATATTATTTTCCTACAAACACTTACTATTCCTATTATTTTAATACATTCGTACAAACTACTATTATGTACTTGCTCAAAAATTTATTATTAACACTCTTGGTGATGTATTGCTTTATAAGCAATGCGCAAAACACTATTAAAGTGCGCGAATATTCGGGCAAGCATGGCTTAGCACAAAACACGGTAAACTGTTTGTTGGAAGACCGAGAAGGCTTTATATGGATAGGTACGCAAGATGGTGTAAATAAATTTAACGGATATAATTTTGAACACTATACTAATCAACCTAACGATAGTAGCAGCTTAGCCGAAAATAAAACAATACGCGCCTTGGCGCAAGACAATAGCGGGAATATATGGATAGGTACTTCAGGCAATGGAGTAAACTTATACAATCCATACACAAAGAAAATTATTCGTAACGAAAAAATAAAAGGATTACAAGAGTTACAACAAAGTACTATACGCTCTTTTGGGTATGACAGTTTAAGTAACACAATGTGGATATGTGCTGAGGATTATTTATATTCGTATGATATTGTAAAGCAACAGTTAATAAACTATGGAGTAGAATTAAAAAAACTTAAGAAAGAGTTTATTAAGTTTGTATCTATAAACATTAATAAAAATTATGTAATAGCTGTTGATAGAGAAGGCATTTTTTTTTATAACAGAATAATAAGCAAATGGAATTATAGAAAACTAAAAACTAAAAAAATAGCAGCCTCAAGCTATCAATGCACATTTGTTAGTGATAGTATATTAATGCTGGGTACAAGTGCAGATAATATAATTATTTTAAAATTACTGAAAGATTCAATATATTCTTATCCAGGATTAACATATATTGACAATAAAACACTTACTACTTCTATTAGTTTATTACCTAATCATAGTTTTTTATTTACAACAAAAAATAATGGACTCTATACCAATAAGGATAACCAATTATCTATTGATAAATTAATATTAACAGATGAAAATGGGTATGCCATTACAACAGAAGAATTTACCACATCGTTAGTTTCTTCTAAAGGTACTGTATGGTTAGGTACGTTAAATAATGGGATGTTAAAATACCAACCTGAAAATAAAGTGTTTAATGCAATACCAGCACTAAAAGGCATAACTATATTTGGTATAACAGAAGATATTCAAAATAATATATGGTTGGCAACAGAGGGAAAAGGATTGTTTCAGTACAATGCAAAAAACAAAGTGAGTAAACAATATATTTATCCACTCAATAAAAATATAATACCTTACAATAGCGCCAACTCATTCTACTCGTTGTATTGTGATAAAAATAACCTATTACACATAGGTAATACTGTTTATGGTTTAAATAAATTTGATATTACTAATCAAGTAAATAAACGTATTACCCCTGCAAATAAACTACTTGAGGCAAATAGTGGTAAAATAGAAACTACCGTATTATCGATTATAAAAGATAGTAAGCAAAACACTTGGGTAAGTACTTATGGTAAGGGCATATTTAAAACAAATTCCAGCGAAACCAATACTGTACAATATCACACTATGGGCAATAACAGTATGAGCGATGTGGTGTTTCAAATACTAGAATTACAAAATGGAACTCTGCTTGCAGCTACCGCTAATGTTGGGGTAATGGTATACAATACTCAATTAAATGCGTTTAAAGAATACAGGGAGTTAAACAGATATTTAAACTCTAAATGTGTAAATAATATATTACAATACAACTCCAACACACTAATAATTGCTACCGAGGGTGGTATAGCTATATACGATTTACTTAACCAAAAAGGCAAAGCACTTACTACCAAAGATGGCCTGCCTAGCCAAACTATATACGGCTTAGAAAAAGACGATAACGGTTACGTGTGGCTAAGTAGCCTAAAAGGTTTGGCTAAGTTTAATCCCTTAGAAAGCCCTATAAACATAAGCACTTACACGGTAGAAGACGGTTTGCAAGACAGCGAGTTTAACGTACTGTCGCATTACAAGTGTGCCGATGGTAGGTTGGTGTTTGGTGGTTTAAACGGTGCAAATGCTTTTTATCCTAAAGATATTGGTATGGATAATTATGCGCCACAAGTATATATAACCAACGTAAAACGTAATAGTATGGAGGCTTTTGCTACAGATACTGCATACGAATATAAGCACAGTATGAATTTTAATCACGCTGAGGCATCAGGTGTTATTCGTTTTGAATTTGTAGGCTTGAGTTATAAATTTCCCGAAAAAAATAAATACCAATATATGCTTGAGGGTTTTGATAAAGAGTGGAGTGAGCCAAGCACCGACCGATTTAAAGAATATACCAACTTAGATGGAGGCACTTATACATTTAAAGTACGTGCTTGCAACAGCGATGGCGTATGGAACAATACAGGCGCAAATATGCGAATAGAGGTAGCTCCAATATTTTACAAGCGAATATGGTTTATTATTACTAGCATACTTTTTTTAACTTTTATTATATATGGCTATGTAAAATGGAGTACCTACCAAGTACAACAAAAAAATGCCCAGTTGGAAGTAGCTGTAGAAGATAGAACCAAAGAGCTAGCCACCAAAAACCGAGATGTAATTGCAAGTATAGAATATGCAAAACGCATACAAGATGCTATATTGCCCGATAAAAAGGCATTGTTTAAATCGTTACCGCACTCGTTTATACTATACAAGCCCAAAGATATTGTAAGTGGAGATTTTTATTGGTATGCCATAAAATCCAATTGCACTATAATAGCAGCGGTAGATTGTACTGGGCATGGTGTTCCAGGAGCATTTATGAGTATGATTGGAAATAATTTATTAAACCAAATAGTAAATGAATACGATGTGCACGAGCCAGCTATTATTTTAGATAAACTAAACGAAGGCTTACGCTTAATACTTAAAAACGGAAAGTACGATGCCGAAACTACCGATGGCATGGACATAAACATTTGTACCATACGTGGCACACAAGTTAGCTATGCGGGTGCGTATCGTCCATTGGTTTATGTAGAAAATAACGAACTTAAAAAAATAGACGGAGATAAATTTCCTATAGGTGGTTCTAAATACATAACAGATAAACTCTACACACAGCACGAATTAATGCTAAACGTAGGAGATTGTATATATTTGTTTAGCGATGGGTACGGCGACCAATTTGGTGGTGAAAAAGGAAAAAAGTTTTCATTAAAACGAATGCAAGAACTATTCACACAAATAGCTCCGAAGCCTCCAAAGCTGCAAAAAATGTTGGTAGAAAATGCCTTTTTGGATTGGAAAAACGACCTTGAACAAGTAGATGATGTGCTCGTAATAGGCGTTAAATTAAGCTAACAACAAACATCGTTAGTAGTTGCAAAAACATATTTTTTGCACTACATTCGCATTATGAATTATAGATGGAAAATACAGCCACAACCGCACGCAGTTTTTGTAAACAAATTAGCCAAAGACATTAATTGCGAACCCACGCACGCTAAGTTACTCCATCAGCGTGGGTTTGATAATTTTGACAAAGCAAAAATATTTTTCCGCCCTACAATAGATCAATTACACAATCCGTTTTTGATGAAAGATATGGACAAGGCCGTAGCACGTATTGCACAGGCAATTGAAAACAACGAAAAAATAATTGTGTATGGAGATTATGATGTAGATGGTACTACTGCTGTAGCTCTTATGTATTTGTTTCTTAAAGATTTATTTATTCAAAAAGGAATTAATCACAAATATAATTTAGCATTTTATATCCCCGACCGCTACAAGGAAGGCTACGGCATAAGCACCGCAGGTATTGATTTTGCAAAAGCAAATAATTACAAACTAATTATATGTTTGGATTGCGGTATAAAATCTATTGATAAAATAGACTATGCCAACACGCGTGGGGTAGATTTTATAATATGCGACCACCACACAGTAGGCGACCAAATACCTAATGCCATAGCAGTGTTAGACCCTAAACGTAAAGATTGCGATTATCCATACAAAGAGCTTAGCGGCAACGGTGTGGGCTTTAAATTATGCCAAGCACTTACACAGCACTTTGAACTTGCACCTAATTATTTACACAGTCTTATGGACTTATGCGCCATAAGTATAGCTGCCGACATAGTGCCTATAACTGGCGAAAATAGAGTGCTAGCGTACTTTGGTATGAAACTAATAAACGAACAACCTCGTGCAGGCATTAAGGCAATATTAGATTTATCTAACGTGCGTAAGGAACTAAGCATAACTGATTGTGTGTTTTTAATAGGTCCACGTATTAATGCTGCGGGGCGCATAGATACTGGTAACACAGCCGTAAAGTTATTAATAGCAAGTACCAGTAAAGAGGCCCAACAATATTGCGTACGTATTAATAAAAATAATACCGAACGTCAGGGCTTAGACAAAAACATAACGCTAGAAGCATTGCAAATGTTGGAAGATGATCCCGAAATCAATTCTAAGAAATCGACGGTTTTGTTTAGTGCCACATGGCACAAAGGGGTGGTGGGGATAGTAGCTTCTCGCCTTACCGAAAAATATTACCGCCCAACCATAGTACTTACCGAGAGCAATGGTATGGCTACAGGCTCGGCACGTAGCGTAAAAGATTTTGATGTATATGAAGCCATTGCCGAATGTAGCGATTTGCTTGACCAGTTTGGCGGACACAAATACGCCGCAGGGCTTACAATGCCTACCAGTAACGTACCTAAGTTTATTACCAAATTTGAAACCGTGGTAAACCGTAGCATTAAAGACCACATGCTTACCCCCGAAATAGAAATAGATTGCAACATTAATTTTAGCGATATTACCCCCAAATTTTTACGCATATTAAAACAATTTGCGCCCTTTGGACCAGGTAACATGAACCCCATTTTTAAAACTAAAAACGTAATAGCCGAGGGCAATACCAAAATATTTAAAGAGGTACATTTGGGTTTAGATGTAGTACAGAGCGACTATAAAACATCGCCCATAGCGGCCATTGGTTTTAATTTAATAGGAAGGTTAGAGTTAATAAAATCTAAAAAACCGTTTGAAATATCGTATGCTATTGAAGAAAATCAGTACAACGGACAGCGTATATTACAACTAAGTATTAAGGACATACGAGCGCAAGATTAAAATAAACAACTATCTTTAACACAATTAAACACACCAACCAATTATGAAATACATAAAAAATACATTCAAATATACTTTGGGTACTATAGTAGCATTGCTATTAATTGTAAACGTATTTATACTTGTAACAGGGCGGAAATATTTATACAAAGGTATCGCTAATACTTACTTAAAAGGTAGGAGTGGACCATCAATAAATGAGTCGGAACTGTTTGATAACAGAATGGTAAAAGTGGGAGTGCCACAGTTTACGCCAAAAGCAGTTAATTACAACAAAAAAGAATTGACCACTTCACAAAAACAATTTGTAGATAGTTTTAAAACCATTGCTTTTGTAGTAATTAAAAACGACTCATTAGTACACGAACAGTATTGGGACGGCTTTGACAATAAGAGCCATACTAACTCGTTTAGTATGGCCAAAAGTATAGTGGCTATGCTTGTGGGAGTAGCTATTACCGATGATAAAATAGGAAGCGTTGACGATCCTATTACCAAGTATTTGCCAGAGTTTAAAACAATGGAAAATAGCAAGCTAAGCACTATTACCATTCGCCATTTACTTACAATGAGTAGCGGTGTTAATTTTGATGAAGACTACGTAAATCCATTAGCATATCCTGCGGAAGCATACTATGGCGACAATTTAAAAAAATTAACATTACAATCGCAATACAAAGCAACGGAAGAACCTGGAGTGTATTTTAAATATCATAGTGGCGATACACAACTACTTACCTTTGTGCTTGAAGCTGCTACTGGCGAGCATGTTGCAGATTACGCAAGCAAAAAATTATGGTCTAAAATTGGTACTACCAATGAAGCATGGTGGAACTTAGATCATAAAAATGGTAACGAAAAATCGTTTTGTTGTTTTAACTCTAATGCGCTCGATTTTGCTCGAATAGGTTCATTAATATTACACTATGGTAAGTGGAACGGACAACAAGTGGTAGATAGTGCTTATGTGGTAGAAATGACTACGTTAGCTAAACTTAAAAATCCAAAAACCGAAGCTAATATTACCAACTATGGTTTTCAATGGTGGTTAGTACCAAAATACAAAGGGCATGATATAGTGTATATGCGTGGTAAACAAGGGCAGTACGTAGCTATAATTCGCGATTTAAATTTAGTGGTGTGTCGCCTTGGACACCAGCAAAGTAATCTGTTTGTAGGCGATGATCATAGAGCCGATTTCTTTCAATTTATAGATATAGCATTGGATATTGCTAAATAAATATAGATTATTTTCTAAATAAAAATGTGTAAATAACTTTTAAGGTAAACCATTAAAAAATAAAAAATCAAATGAAAATCAAATTATTAATATTTGCAGTATTGGCAGTAAGTTTATTCTCTTCTTGTGCTAAAATAACCGAAAAACAAGCAACCGAAACTTGTACTAAATTATTAACTGCATTGCAAGCCAAAAACTACGATGCCATGCAAGACTTATACAGCGCTGAGTTCAACGAAATAGAAACAGCAGATAAACGAAAAGAAAAACATCAAGCCTTGTTTAATGCCACTGGCGATATTCAATCATTTAAATTAGTATCTGCCAAAGAAACCGCACTTGATGACCGTGCAGTATTTGCTGTAAATTATGATGTGCAATGTGTTAACACACTTACTCACCACGATTTTATAGTAGCTACCGATGAAGGCTATGTAAAAATTATAAGTCACGTTATAAAAAACTAATAACGTTGTAATTAATTTTTTTACATAAATGAAAATACTTGGAGTAATACCCGCACGCTTTGCTAGCACTCGTTTTTTTGGTAAGCCATTAATAGATATTGGTGGCAAAACAATGATACAACGTGTGTACGAGCAAGCGTGTAAAGCATCAGCATTAAGCAAAGTTATAATAGCTACTGATGATGATCGAATATACAACCACGCTATAGAAATAGGTGCTAACGTAACTATGACATCTACTCAGCACCAAAGTGGAACCGATCGTTGCGCTGAGGTTGCTGCGCAACAATTTGAAGAATATGAAGTGGTAATAAACATACAAGGCGACGAACCGTTTATACATCCAGAGCAAATAAACGAGCTAGCGCAATGCTTTGCTAATACTGCAACTAAAATAGCTACGCTAGTAAAAAAAATAAATAATACTGAAGATTTAAAGAGCAATACCGTAATGAAAGTTGCGCTTACCAATAGTTTGCAGGCACTGTATTTTAGTCGCAACGCAATACCTTACAAGCGAGGCACACCTATTGATGAATGGTTGCAACACTTTACGTACTACAAGCACATAGGCATATATGGTTTTAGAACCGCTACGTTAAAAGAAGTAACCGCATTAGCACCATCAACGCTTGAACTTACAGAGAGTTTGGAGCAATTGCGATGGTTACAGAACGATTATAAAATACAAGTTGCCGTTACCGAATTAGAAAGTGTGTCTATAGATACACCTGAGGATTTGCTTAAAATAAAATTTTAATAACTTTTAACCATTACGTTGTAGAGCTTGTTCCCATTGCCACTGATGTAGTAAGGCGTCTTCTAACGAATATTGAGAGCTAAAGTTTAATACCGCTTTAGCCTTATCTACATTTGCATACATTGCTTCTACATCGCCACTACGGCGTGGAGAGTAGCTGTAATTAAGTTTTAGGTTAGCTGCTTTTTCAAATGCATTTACGGCTTGCAACACACTGCTACCAACGCCTGTGCCTATATTTATAATGTCGTAATGGTGCGCTTGGTTAGTTGCTAAAAGTACCTCTACCGCTTTAATATGTGCTTGCGCCAAATCCATTACATGTATATAATCGCGCACGCAAGTACCGTCTATAGTGTTGTAATCGTTACCAAAAATACTTAACGATGCACGTTTGCCAATAGCCGTTTGAGTAATAAATGGTACTAAATTATTAGGTACACCCAATGGTAATTCACCCATTAAAGCCGAAGAATGCGCACCAATAGGGTTAAAGTATCGCAACGATATACATTGAATATTAGTAGCATTTACAGTATCTCGCAAAATATCTTCGCATATTTGTTTGGTATTACCGTAAGGCGATTCGGCGGTAAGCCTTGGTGTAAGTTCTGTTACAGGCAACGATGCACTTTGCCCGTACACCGTACACGACGATGAAAAAACAATTTTATTACACCCATTTGTATTAGCTGCTTGCAACAAATTTATCATACTTACCACATTGTTGTGGTAATATAATAATGGTTCTTGCACACTCTCGCCCACGGCCTTGTATGCTGCAAAATGTATTATAGCATCAAATGGAGTTGAGTACGCATTAAAAAAAGTAGTTACCGCATCAGCATTACATAAGTCCAATTGCACAAAGTTTGGGGTTTTACCAGTAATAGCTGTAATACTATCTAACACATTAGCATTAGAGCGAGATAAATTATCTACAATAGTAACTTCGTAATTTTCGATGAGTAATTCTACTACGGTATGGCTGCCAATATAGCCAGTACCGCCAGTTACAAGTATGTGAGGTGTGGTTTTCATAAATATTATATAGTGGCTATAACTTTAAGTTCAATAGCAATAGGAGTGGGCAGAGAGTTAATTTCGCAGGTAGTGCGGCAGGGTAAATTATCTTTAAAATACTCGGCATAAAGTGCGTTATAGGTAGCAAAATCGGCTTTCATATTGGTTAAAAACACGGTAACATCTACTATATTGTCCCAACTACTTCCTGCTTCTTCAAGTATATAACGCACGTTGTCAAACACATTGCGACATTGCGTGGCTATGTTATAATCAATAATATTGCCATATGTGTCAAGAGTTACACCTGGTATATCCTTACAGCCACGTACACGTGGACCTACACCACTCAAAAACAATAGGTTGCCCACTTTGCGTGCATGTGGGTATAAGCCTACTGGTTCGGGGGCTTTTGATGAATTTATTTTATCGCTCATGGGGTTATTTTTTTTATAAATATATTTTGTGCGAAAATACAAAGTTTAATTTAGTGTAATAATAAATGGTTGAAAACTCTATGTAATAATTGCGAATGATGTACTTGTTAAACACTTGCAAATTCAAAACAATTATATATCTTGCAAACACATTTATTACATTAAAATACACTCTTATGATAAAAAATTACTTTTTACTAACAGCATTAGCTACATTATTTACATTACTTACACAAGCGCAAACAGGTACATTAAAAGGGGTAATAACTGATATTAAAACCAAAGAAACCCTAATTGGGGTTACTATTTTGGCTAATGATTCTGCTGTGGCTACTACCAATATTAACGGGCAGTACGAAATAAAATTAGTGCCTAAAAAGTATGTAATTAAGTTTAAATATGTAGGTTATGAATTCCTTAATAAAGATGCTATAATTAAAGATAACGAAACTACTACATTGGATATAATAATGAAAGAAACCAATACTCAGTTAAACGAGGTAGTAGTGTCGGCAGGTAAGTTTGAGCAAAAACTAAGCGAGATAACAGTATCAATGGAGATTATAAAACCCGAACTTATTGCTAACAAGGCTACGAGTAATATGTCGCAAATATTAGAGCAAACACCAGGTGTAAGTATGATAGACGGACAAGCTAACATACGTGGTGGTGCGGGTTACAGTTATGGTGCAGGAAGCCGTGTAGCAATACTTGTAGATGATATGCCTGTAATGGCTGCTGATGCTGGCGATGCCCGTTGGACAAGTTTACCTGTAGAAAACGTAGCACAAATAGAGGTAATAAAAGGGGCAGCTAGTGCTTTGTATGGCTCATCGGCACTCAACGGAGTTATTAATATAAGAACAGCTTACCCTAAAGATAAACCCGAAACTAAAATAAATTTTATGAATGGTATTTATGGTCGTTTTAACGAAGACAGTGCAAACTGGTCGGGTACGGGTAGAGCATTTAATTATTACGGAGCTGATTTCCACCATAGTCAAAAAATAGGCAACTTAGATTTAGGTTTTGGTGGGCAGTATTTTATGAACAACGATTTTAAACAAAATAGTGATGAGCAACGTGTACGTTTTAATTTTAATACACGCTATAGATTTGAAAAAATAAAGGGCCTATCAGTAAGTTTGAACGGAAATTTTGCACGTAAAAAGTATGCAAACACATTGTTATGGCGCAACGGATTAACCGCACCAACACAAGCTTCGGATACATCTACACAGCCCTCATTATTTACAACATTAACTGATTATATAGATCCGTCTATTACTTATTTTAGCCCCAAAGGTGATAAATTTACGTTACGCAATCGCACACTATTAAATAGTAATAAAAGTAGTACAGGGCAGGGTACACAAGGTATAATTGCATACAATGAATTTCAATATCAAAAAAAAATAGCTCGCTTAGATTTGAATTTGATAGCTGGTGTGATGCAAAGTTTTTCCAAAGTGCGTTCTCAAATATATAATAATCATGATGGAAGCAATACTGCGCTGTATATGCAGGCAGATAAAAAGTTTTTTGATAAATTAAATGTTACCCTTGGACTTAGAGGTGAGTACTACAGGATAGACGATACAAGAACTGAAGTTGATGTTTTTGTTCCTAAACATTTGAAATTTACGAAGGAAGATGTATCCTATACTGATTCTGCCTTTGTATATAATAATAGTAAAAATGCTAATGATACGGTATTAACTCAAAAAACATATGCTGGTGTACAACGTACGCGCTTTGACTCTGTAATAATAGCTCGCAAATCTAAAATGAAACCAGTAATACGCATTGGTTTAAACTATGAAATAGCTAAGGCCACATTCATTAGGGCTTCGTTTGGGCAAGGATACCGTTTTCCGTCTATTGCCGAAAAATATGTAAGCACAGTTGGTAGCGGATTAACAATATTACCAAATCCTAAAATAGAGGCAGAAACTGGTTGGAATGCAGAAATAGGTTTAAAACAAGGGTTTAAAGTATCTAATTGGCGAGGTTTTATAGATGCCTCTGCTTTTTGGAGTGAATATCAAAATATGATGCAGTTTACGTTTAGCGATTGGGCCGACTCTACCCAAAAAGCGAATGGGAAAAATGTATTTGGTTTCAAATCTATTAACGTAGGACAAGTTAGAATTACAGGAATAGATGTATCAGTAGTAGGAAAAGGAAAAATAGCTAAAGACCTTGAGGTAACTTTACTATCAGGCTTTACACATATAAATCCATTAAATTTATCATTCTTCGATTTTAAAAACTATCAACCAAATGCCAAACAGTTTCAGGAAGATACTACTTTAAAAAATAACGTATTAAAGTTTCGTTTTAAGAACAATATAAAAGCCGACGTGCAGTTAGATTACAAAAAAGTATCGTTAGGAGTTAGTTTTCGATACAATAGTTTTATGCAAAACATAGATCCATTATTTGAAACAAAATTATTTTCTGCCGTAAGTAATTCGTTTGGTATGAAAGAGTTCAGACAGCTACATAACCAAGGCGACTATGTGTTTGACTTAAGATTTTCTTACCGTATAAACGAAAGTAATAAGGTGTCTTTTTTAATAAATAATGCTCTAAACAGGTTATATTCATTGCGTCCAGGTGTTGTGGAGCAACCGCGTACTTTTGTTATACAATACAGTTTAAATTTTTAAAAAAACAGTAAGTTATATTAGTGATGCCATATAATTCACCTTTACTACAAAGTTTATTTAATAATAGTAAACAATTTTTGTTTGTTGTAGATGAGTATTTAATGGTGGTTAAGGTTAATATAACCATGCAACAAAAGCTGGAATTACCTACAGTTTTTGTTGCATTTCCTTTTCAACTACTTTTTGATGATCATGATTTTGAAAAAGTAAAACATCATTTTGCTAATAAAGAACTTAGTTTTAATTTTTCGGCAACACTCACTACTTTTAAAACGCACCGAAAAATTATTTTGGACATGGGCGCAACCTTTGCTGAAGACCAAACACAATGCTTTGAGGGGTACTTTATAAGAGGTAGAGATATTACCAATCAAATGGTAGAAACTGAACGTATAGCCAATCAAAACAATAAACTAACTGCAATTTTTGAAAGTGGTTCTCAACACGTATTTACATTTAATAGTAAATATATTATTACGCAGTTTAACAAAAATTTGCGTGCTGATATTTGGTATAATTTTAACTATGCTCTGCAAGAAGGAAAAAGCGGACTTAAAACATGGCTTGGTGTAATTGCCAAAGATGAATATGAAAATATACTAGCCAAAGTACAATTGGTATTTGCAGGTGAGCAACAGCAATTTGAAATGCAATTTAAAATTAAAGACACTATATTATGGCGTGAAGTATTTTTATATCCAATAAAAAATGAATTAAACGAAATAGAAGAAATTGTGGGTATAAGCCACAATATTACTGTGCGTAAAAGATCCGAAAGACAATTAAAACTACAACAATCAAAACTACTAGCACTACTAGATAGTGGCACGCACCATATTTATTCTATTACACAAAATGGTACCATACATGCTTTTAATACTAACTTTCAGGAGTTTTGCCGACGCTTTCTTAACATAGAATTAGAAGATAATAACACTAGTATTATGAGCGTTTACAACAGCGACGAACCTAAATTGAAAGAGCATATACGCTTAGCATTTAAGGGCATACCGCAGTTTTTTGAAATGTGTACTTCACAAAATTTAGGCGAAAAAAAATATTACGAAATATATTTTACTCCTATAGTTGAGGCAGAACCCGAAATAGAAGAGGTATCGGTATTGGCTATAAATGTTACCGAAAATCATAATAACAATATAAAATTATTTAACCAGGCAGCTAAGTTAAATACTGTTATAGAAACATCAAGTTTAATATTTTTTACCGTAAACAAAGAACTTTCTCTTACATCTTTCAACTCCAGGTTTGAGGAAATATACGTTAAGTTTTTTAGTAAGAAACCCTTTTTGGGACTTTCGGAAATAGATTTTTCTAAAGACTATTCATCATTCGATAATAGTTCGTTGCTAGTGTTTTTTTTGGATTTTTGGCATACTCATTTTGATATAGTACTTAATGGAGATACAAGTTCATTTGAGCATAATTTAATTTCGCCTACAGGAGAATCATTTTGGTTGGAAGTTATATTAGCACCAATTTTTGATAAACAAAATAAAGTAACAGAAATATCTATAATAGGGCAGGTTGCTAATGAGCGTAAATTAGCTGAACTAAAATTAAAACAATCGTTACAAGAAAAAGAAGTACTCCTCAAAGAAGTACATCATAGAGTTAAAAACAACTTACAAGTAATATCTAGTTTACTCAACTTGCAATCAGATTTTGTGGAAGATATAAAAATACTCAAAGTACTTAAAGAGAGCCAAAATAGGGTAAAATCTATGTCGTACATACACGAAATATTATATCAAACTAACGAGTTTGGTAATATTCCGTTTGAACAATATTTAAAAAGTATTTTGTTTAATTTAGTAGATTCATATCGAAAAGTAGGATTGAGGGTAAGTGTAGAAACGAATTTTGAAGAGATTAATATAGATTTAGATACCAGCATTCCATGTGGCTTAATTGTAAACGAATTGGTATCTAACTCATTAAAATATGCTTTTGAAGATAGAACAGAGGGTAAGATAATAATGACTTGTAAAAATGTGGGAAGTAAAATAGAACTATCTATAAAAGATAATGGTAAAGGGTTTCCTACTGATTTTGACGTTAAAAATGCTCAATCGTTAGGAATGCAATTAGTATTTGCACTTACGGAGCAAATTGATGGAACAATTGAAATTATTAATAATAATGGCTCAGAATTTTTAATTAATTTCGCACCACAAAAAATTTCATTAAAACAATAAATATAATAATATGTCTAAAATAAATGTAGTAGTAGTAGAAGATGAAAGTATAGTATCTAAAGATATTCAAAATAGCTTAAAAAAAATTGGTTATAATGTTGTAGGAGCAGCCGCTACTGCTGATTCAGCAATAGCACTTATAGAAGAGTTTAAGCCAGACGTAGTGTTATTGGACATAATGATTAAAGGGGAGAAAAGTGGTATAGATGTAGCGGAATATATTAGAGAAAACCACAGTATTCCAGTAATATTTTTAACAGCCTATGCTGATAATGCTACATTTAACAAAGCTAAAAACACAGAGCCTTATGGGTATATTATAAAGCCGTTTAAAGAAATTGATTTACAAACTTCTATTGAGTTAGCATTATTCAAACACGAAAAAAACACAAATGTTATTAAAGAAAGAGACATGCTTTCTCGCTTAATAGAAAGTAAGCAAGACAGTAATATCTTTTTTATTAAAGCAAATTCATCGTTACATAAAGTGTATAGTAAAAATATTATGTATGTAGAAGCATTGAAAGATTATGTAACGATACACACCAGTACTCAAGGCCGATTTACAATTCATAACACAATGAAAGAGGTAAATAATAAGCTATCAACAGGCGAGTTTATACGTATTCATCGTTCGTTTATTGTACGTTTGGAAAATGTAATAGCGGTTGATTATTTTAATTTAACATTAGATTTTGAAAATAAAGTGTTGCCAATTGGTGCATCTTATCGTGATAAATTTTACGAAAGTATAAAACAATTATAATAGAATTTTTTTTAAAACAGTATAACAGCCACGCATTGCGTGGCTGTTCTGCTTTGTAATATATAGTTAAACTGAATTTAATCAAAGAACATAAATTTGGGATGTAATTTTAAAATAACTAATTGTTGTATATGCTTAAAAACCATAACTAACGCCACAGTTTACACCAAGAGCTGTAAGGGTTTCAATATGCCCATACCCTGATAAAAAATAAGTGCGATACTCAGGTTGTAGTACTATGTTTAATTTTGAGTTTAATTTATACTCCATACCAATTCCTATTAATGCACTTGGTAATATTGTTTGAGTTGTAAAATTTGTAGTATGTTTCTCGGTACTATACACCTCATTTGTTGTGCCATTGTAATAAGTAAATTTACTCGTACTTTTAACCAAAATATTAGCAGATGCACCTATAATAGCGTGAAAAATAAAACGTTTGCACTGTTTAAATTGCCATTTTAGTTTTAAAGGTATTTCTATAAAATTATTTTTAAGTTTATATGATGCAAGTGTATCATAAGAAAAACCATTTCTATAATCAACACTAAGTACTAAATCTTTTAATCCATCATTGCGTTGCGCATACAATAATCCAAAATCTAACCTAAAGTGTTTATTTAGTTTGCGAGATGCGTTTAGTCCTGTGGCAAAGCCAAATGAAGCTTTGTAACCATAAGGGTAAAAACGATAAACTCCAGTGGTAACATCGGGCGAAAATAGCACTCCAACTTGCCATTTGGGCGAAGTTATTACTACAGTAGTATCTTGGGGTTTAGCAGTAAGTGTTATTAGGGCTAAGGCTATTAAAATTAAGTGTTTCATAGTATAAGTGTATTCGTTAAATGATATGGATAATTTACAATAATACACAAATAATCTATTTATCTATCGTGCTTTTTTATTGAAACCACACCAACACTTATAAAAATAGTGTTGGTGTTATCATAAAACGTATTTTTGAATTAGGATTTTTAAAAATCAAAAACTATAACAATGTCCACCAAAATAAAAACATCTTTTTTTTGTCAAAGTTGTGGCTTTCAATCGCCCAAATGGTTAGGTAAATGCACCTCTTGTAATGCTTGGAACACTTTTGTAGAAGAAGTGGTGGTAAAAGAAACACGCAACAATCAGTTGTTTACAAACTCAACTACCAAGCCACGTAGCAACAAACCACAAGCATTGCCCACTATTGAAATGGGTAGCCAACAACGCTATAAACTCAACGACGAAGAACTTAATAGAGTATTAGGCGGAGGTATTGTACCCGGCTCATTAGTACTATTTGCTGGCGAACCAGGTATTGGTAAATCTACATTGATGTTGCAACTTGCCCTGCAAATGGCCCCTTTCAAAGTGTTATACATAAGTGGCGAGGAAAGCGAACAACAAATAAAAATGCGTGCTGAACGTATTAATATTCCTAACAACGAATTATATATTTTAACAGAAACATCTACACAAAATATATTTGCACAACTGCAAGAACTGCAACCCCAATTAGTAATAGTAGATAGTATTCAAACACTTTATTCTAGCCATATAGAAAGTTCGCCTGGTAGTGTAAGTCAAATACGAGAGTGTACAGCTGAGTTGTTGCGGTATGCAAAAGAAAGTAATACCCCTGTATTTTTAATAGGACATATAACCAAAGACGGTAGTATAGCAGGTCCTAAAATACTAGAGCACATGGTGGATGCAGTGCTTCAATTTGAAGGTGATGCACACTATGTGTATCGTTTGTTACGCAGTACAAAAAACCGTTTTGGAAGCACTAACGAATTGGGTATATACGAAATGCAGGGCTACGGCTTGCGTGAGGTAAGTAATCCTTCGGAAATATTAATAACTAATCGTGACGAACAGCTAAGTGGAGTAGCCATAGCAGCTACTATAGAGGGTGCACGCCCATTATTAATAGAAGTACAAGCATTAGTTTCAACGGCGGCTTATGGCACGCCACAGCGTAGTTCTACAGGCTTTGATTTACGTAGGTTATCAATGCTGTTAGCTGTGTTAGAAAAACGTTGTGGATTTCGCTTAGGCATTAAAGATGTGTTCTTAAACATTGCAGGAGGTATACGTGTAGATGATCCCGCAATAGATCTTGCGGTAGTAGTGGCGGTATTGAGCAGTAGCGAAGATATTGCAGTAAACATAGGTTACTGTTGCGCTGGCGAAGTAGGTTTAAGTGGTGAAATACGCCCTGTAAGCCGTATAGAACAACGCATATACGAGGCCGAAAAATTAGGTTTTAAAAATATTATAATAAGCAAGTACAATGTAAAAGGCTTAGACGTAAATAAGTTTGCAATAAAAGTACATTTAGTAGGCAAAATAGAAGAGGTGTTTGAATTGTTGTTCGCATAAGTTTAATTTGAAAATATAATGTTATGTTATTTTGATGATTACTTATAGCAAGACTCAGCTAAACACTCCGTTGTTAATAAGCAAAACACTGCTAAAAGGTAATTAGGTAATAAATGTCTTGTTTTGTGCTACTTACAAGCCATTTTGACTTTAATTTTTATGCGCAAATGCCATGTAGGCGTATATTATTAGTTGGACTTTGTTTTGAACAATAATATTTAAAAGCAACTATTTATAACAGTTGCGATTTGTACTTCAACAATTAATTTAGCACATAAAATGAACTTTAAAAACTACACCATAAAAACACAAGAAGTTGTACAGCAAGCAGTTCAACTGGCTTTGCAGCACGACCAACAAGCTGTTGAAAATGCACATTTGCTTAAAGCACTATTAGATATTGACGAAAATGTAACCCCATTTATACTTAAAAAATTAAGCGTAAATGAAAATATGCTCATATCGGCATTAGCTAAAATTATACAATCGTATCCTAAGGTGCAAGGCGGAGAACCGCATTTATCTAGTAACGCCAACCAATCGTTAGCTTATGCTACCAATTATATGAATGAACTTAAAGACGAATTTGTAAGTATAGAACACTTGCTATTAGGCTTGGTGAAAAATACAAACGATGCTACATCGCAACTGATGCGAGATGCGGGTTTTGAGAGTAAAGAGTTGTTAAAAGCAATAACAGAACTCCGTTCAGGTTCAACCGTAAACTCACAAACGGCAGATGAAACCTATAATGCACTAAATAAATTTGCAGTAAATCTTAATAAACAAGCCATTAAAGGCAAGCTCGACCCTGTAATTGGACGCGATGAAGAAATACGTAGCGTATTACAAATATTATCTCGTCGTACTAAAAATAATCCTATGCTAGTAGGCGAGCCAGGTGTGGGCAAAACGGCTATTGCCGAGGGTTTGGCACATCGCATTGTAAATGGCGATGTACCCGAAAATCTAAAATCGAAGCAATTGTTTTCGTTAGATATGGGTGCATTAATTGCAGGTGCAAAATTCAAGGGTGAGTTTGAAGAACGCTTAAAATCGGTAGTGAAAGAAGTAACCAATAGCAATGGCGAAATTATTTTGTTTATTGATGAAATACACACCTTAGTAGGTGCAGGTGGTGGCGAAGGTGCTATGGATGCCGCCAATATACTTAAACCTGCATTGGCTCGTGGAGAGCTTAGAGCCATAGGTGCTACAACACTTAACGAGTATCAAAAATATTTTGAAAAAGACAAAGCATTAGAACGCCGTTTCCAAAAAATAATGGTAAACGAACCCAATGCTGATGATGCCATAGCTATACTTCGTGGACTAAAAGATAGGTACGAAAGCCACCATAAAGTACGCATAAAAGACGATGCCATTATAGCTTGTGTAGAACTGTCTCAACGCTATATTACCGACCGTTTTCTGCCCGATAAAGCTATAGACCTTATGGATGAAGCCGCAAGTAAACTACGTATGGAAATAAATAGTATGCCTGTTGCACTCGATGATTTGGAACGCAAAATTCGTATGCTAGAAATTGAACGTGAGGCTATACGTCGTGAAAACGACACAACCAAATTAGCACAACTTGCTGAAGACATTGCAAACATAAGCCACGAGCGAGATAACATAAAAGCAAAATGGTTAAACGAAAAACAAATAGTAGAAAACTTACAAACCAATAAACAAAAAATAGAAGCATTAAAAATAGAAGCTGATGCTGCCGAACGCAGTGGCGATTACGCTAAAGTAGCCGAAATTCGTTACAGCAAAATTGGTGAATGCGAAACCGAAATTGAAAAGTATTCTGCCGAGGTAGAAGCTTTAAAAGCTAGTGGTAGTATGCTTATAAAAGAAGAAGTGGATACTGATGATATAGCAGCAGCAGTGAGCCGTTGGACTGGCATACCGGTAAACCGTATGTTACAAAGCGAGCGTGAAAAATTGTTAAATTTAGAAACAGAATTACACCGCCGAGTGGTTGGGCAACACGAAGCTATAGAAGCTATAAGTAATGCTATACGCCGCAGCCGCTCAGGCATGGGCGACCCTAAGCGACCAATAGGTTCATTTATATTTTTGGGAACAACAGGTGTAGGCAAAACTGAACTTGCCAAAGCATTAGCTGAATATTTATTTAATAGCGATGCAGCTTTGGTGCGTATAGATATGAGTGAGTATCAAGAGCGACACTCGGTAAGTCGCTTGGTGGGCGCGCCTCCAGGCTATGTAGGTTATGATGAAGGCGGACAATTAACGGAAGCGGTACGTCGCAAAAATTATAGTGTAGTGTTGTTAGATGAAATAGAAAAAGCACACCCCGACGTATTTAACATACTCTTGCAAGTGCTTGATGATGGGCGATTGACCGACAATAAAGGACGTGTAGTAAATTTTAAAAATACCATTATTATAATGACGTCCAATATTGGTGCGCATATTATTCAAGAACAATTTGATGAATTAAATGATTTGTCTAACGACGACGAAAAAGCACAAGTACAAGCAGCAACCAAAGTAAAAGTGTATGAACTATTGCGCCAAACAATACGCCCAGAGTTTTTGAATCGTATAGACGATGTTGTAATGTTTGAACCATTGGGGCGAGAATATGTAAAAGATATTGTAACAATACAACTGAACGAAATGCAAAAAATGTTGAGCAAAAACGACATCAGTATTTCATTTACCAACGAAGCTATAGATTGGATAGCCCAATTAGGCTACGACCCACAATATGGCGCACGTCCTGTAAAGCGGGTAATACAAAAGCAAGTGTCTAACGAGTTAGCAAAATTATTACTGAGCGCTCAACTCAATAAAAATGAAGCCATAGTGTTAGATTGTTTTGATAATAATTTGGTTTTTAGAAAAGAAGTGTAGTATAAAAGTGGCTATGTTTTTTGTAAGCGGTGTACTGTATATATGCTTCAAATTTCTTAGGCTACTCAGGTGTTATTTGCAAGCATAATTATTAAAATTTTAGGGGTAATTATTACCTATAATTCATAACTTTTATATAATTGTGTAAGTGTATTTATATGATTGGTAAGAGAAAATTTATCAATCATTGATGTACGTGGAGTAAAACTGTATTGGCCTGTTGCCATAGCTTGCATCGCATTTACGTAAGCATCAATATCTTTTTCGGGTACTAATAGTCCATTTTGTTTGTCTGTTATTAATTCGGGAATACCTGCGTGAAGTGTCGCTATTACTGGTAAATCCATAGCCATTGCCTCCATTATTACGGTGGGTATTCCTTCTTTATCGTTTTCGCTTGATGTTACGCTGTGGTGTACAAAACAGTTGGCTTGTTGCATCAATGTTTTTATTTGGTCTGCATTAACTTCTCCCATAAATTCTACATTGTGTAGTAAATTATTTTCCTTGGCAAATGCTTGTACAGCACCCATTAAAAAATCTTTACCCGCAATTATTAATTTGGCAGGTAATGTTGGGTTACGTTGTTGGAACTCCGCAAAGGCTTGCAATGTGTATCTATGTCCTTTTTTGGTAACAAGCGCACTTACTTGCAAAAATGTGTAAGGTGTAGTTATAGGTAAATTATTTGGTGCATTATTTAGAGCCATAAAAAAATCAGTATTAACACCACAATACACTACTTTAATTTCGTTTACAGGTTTTATACCAACTGCAATTAAGGCTTCTTTCATATAATATGATACTGTTATAAACTGTACGTTTTTGTATTGAGCATAATAATTTAATCGCTTAATATAAATTTTACTTTTAAGTTTTTGCGATGCATCATAGCCATGAAACTGAATAATATACTGTTGATTTATATCAAAACAATTATCCAGTAATGTAAGAGCTTCGTAACCAAAATGGCAATGTATAATATGTGGCTGTACCTTAGTAATAATAGCTTGTGCAGCAGTTTTAAATAAATTGTTTTTTAAATTAAAATAAATATTATGGCGTTTCAACACACGCTTTATACGCGTAACTATTTCGTTTTGGATAAATGGTACTACGTGTACGTTGTCAAACGGTTTGTTAGTTTTATTTTCGTAATTTAAACACAGGCAGGTAACTTCAAAATTAGGTATCGCATTTACATTTACTACATCATTATAAATAAATGTGGTAGTAGTTGTGCCAAAGGAATGTGAGAAAAAAAGTATGTTCATTGATGTATTAAAAAAAACGCTTGTAATAATATTTTAATTTACTTGTAAAAGTTATTGGCACTATAGTTTCAAAAACAGAATGCTGGTAATACCCCAAACCTTTATATGCTGTTTTGTTGGTATTAAAAATAACAAAATATATTCGCTCTGCAAGTTGCTGTGCAAATAATTGAGTGTTAAATATGTTTTTAGAATTATTATGTGTGTATAATAATTCCAAAAATGCAATAAGTTGTTTTACATTAGTGTTGGTCCAGTTGGTATAATCGTAGTATAAATATTTTTTGTAATGTTCCTCTATTTCCTTAGGTAATTCTACACCTAACTCACTTAACCATTCTTTATTTATTTTAAAACTTGTAGTATTCATACTTGCTTTTTGGGTTTCGGTTATTTGCCTATCATGCATAGTATAGTTAAGTAAATATTCGGGAATATTTGCTAATTCGTAGTGTTGAGAAATGTCTTTCCATAGTTTATAATCTTCGGCATGTGGGTAGTTGGCGTTATACATAATGTGCTTTAATACCGTAGTACGTATCATGGCTGTGGGGTGTATAATAGTACTTCCCCAAAATAAACGGCATTTCATTTCGTTATGCCTTGCAGGATACTCCCAATCGGTAATGGTATTTGTACTTATATCTACACGTTTTGCGTACGTACCACAAGCGGCTACATTATGGTTGTCTTGCATGTAGTTTACTTGCTTTTGCAGGCGTGTGGGCATACATTCATCATCAGCATCCATGCGTGCTATGTATTCGCCTTGTGCTACTGCAATGCCTTTGTTAAGTGTGGCTATAAGTTGTAGGTTGTGTTCGTTTTTAATGTAGCGAATACGTGGGTCGTTGTACGATAATATAATCCGTTCGCTATCATCAGTAGATCCATCGTTTATAATTAGTAGTTCAAAATGTGTATAGGTTTGTGCTAACACACTATTTATTGCATTTGCTAAAAATAATTGTGCGTTATAAACGGGTAACAGTATTGATATTAAGGGTTGAGACACTATCGTAAATATTCTTCAGTTGATGATTTTTGGAGTACAGAAAATATTGCTCCAATAAAATAGTCGTCAAACTGTACTCCTTTTTTGGCTTTAAATACATCGGCATACTTGCCCAACATTCGTGTAAAAAACCACATGTAATCGTAGGTTAAACTTAGCAATTGTACGTTGGCAGGTAAGTGGTTAAAGTACTGCATATAAGTAGATGCTGGTACACGGTTGGTCCACGGAAACTGCTTATTTTGCTGCTTTGCATAGGTTTCCAAATATTCCTCAGGAAATAATATATGTATGTAAGGTACACGCAAAATGTGGTAAAAATGAAAACCCCAAGGCGAATAATACGTGGGCCCTATTTGTAAATAAAATTTGCCACCAGGTTTTAATTTTTGCAAGCACGTATTTATGCCCTCTATAGGATTGGGTATATGTTCAAACGCATCTATAGAGTACATAAAATCTACAGAATTATCGGGCAGCGCATCTAACTCGTGTACACCGCCCAAATGGTATGTAATGCGTTCATCTAAGTTGGCTGGTTTTTGTATATCTACGCCCAATACATTGGTACTACCCGCGTTTAAAAATTGTTTTAATAGCATACCCGAGCCTGGTCCTATTTCGCATACTGTAGCGGGTATTTTATTATCGTTGTGTGCCAATAATAGTTTTATGCGCTCTTGTGCTAATGTTTCTTGTCCAGCATCGCTATAGTCCCAGTTGGCACTTGCTTCTACATTTTTATATTTTGCTACAAACTTTTCAAAATCAGTTTTAGATAAAAAATAACGTTGTATTGACGCCGTTTTGAAGCACAGTTGTGCATAATTATAAAATAATTTGTTTTTGATATAAGCGGCTTTCGTGCGTAAACTCATGGGTATTGGTTAGGGTATTAACTTATGTATGCGCCCTAATTTAGGACCTAATAATTGTATGCAATATAATTCTTTTTTGTTTTTGCGGTTAAGTTTATTTAAAGGTATTAGCGGTAAGAAATAAGCTATTACGTTTGCTATTTCTTTACTATTGTAGTACCCTGAACCTTGCATCCAGTAAACGAATGTTTTAAGTACTTCGGTTTCGTAGTAGTTATACTGTTCGGTATTAGTTACTTCTTTTTTTAATATTGGTAAAGTGTTGTTCCATTTTTTAGCTAAAATAAGTACGCTATCATACCATGCTTTGTTTATAGTGCCTTGTTGCAAATGCTCTACAAGTATATCAAACACTACTACTACACGCATGTGCTGGTTTACTTGCAAGGCTATATCGGAATCATAACAATGAAAACTTTTAAAATTATCGGTATCAAATCTTATTTTATGTTCATTAAATAGTTGCTTGCGTATGGCAAAAAATAATCCGTCTACCACCGCAGCATCTACCACGTTGTTGTTGGTTGGGTTATTATAATCGCGAGTAATGGTAAGCTGTTTTGTTTGCGAAATAATAGTGTGGTAAGGTTGCTTAGAAACACCATCAGTCCAGTGTTGTATGTTGTTTACCAAATGGTCGTTGATGAGTGTAGATGACCACCACGCCGATGGACATTGTGGAAATACCGTTGCCCCTATAACGCCTATTAAACCTATAGTTTCATCATTAAAATGAGTAATTAAATGTGCACCCCAATTAGGTGTATGAAATAATATATCTTCGTGTGCAAAGCATACTATACTGTACTTAGCTTGTAGCACACCAAGGTTATACGCCTCAAATATAGAGTAGGTATTTGCGCTATTTTCTATTTGTATAAGTTCATATTCTACACCAATAGTTTGCGCTATTGATGCGCTTACTTGCGCATAATACGTGGCATTAGCAGAACATATAATTATAGAAATCATGTATTACTTGGCTTGTTTAATAATAATATATTTGTTTGCCACACGAGGATCAAAGCCTAAGCAATTGTCCTCGCTAGGTAAGTAATAGCAATGTGTAAGTGGAACAAATATAAGTGTATCTGTGTTATTTTTTATTGATGAGGCTATTTGTATTGCTCTACCTTTTTTTTGTTGATGTAAGGTTTTCATATTATGATAATCTACAAAAAACAATTTATAAATAAAAACACCTATTAGTGCGACATAAACCGCTGAAATAATGATACTGTACTTTGTAATATTTACTAATGAAAACAGCCAATACAATGCACAAAATATAGTAATGGTTTTGAGTATATAAATAAATACATAAGTCCTACTTGGACCAGGCCCGTTCATAATAAGTGTAAATAAAAATACGTGTAACAACAGTATAAACACTAAGAAAAATGCAGACTGAAAAAATAGTTTTTTTATTACTGAGGTGTTAAACGGAGTAGTATCTAAAATAAAAAAACAAGGTGTTATAATAACAACTGCTACTGCTGTAGTTTTAATTAAATGTATTTTAATCATATATATTAAACCACTTATAAATGCTTTCCAAAACTCAAGGTGTGTTAGCTTATACATTACACTTTCTGCATTTAATGCCACTCCCGAAGCTACTGCCCGCTTAGCATTACCAGGTGCCATAAAATAGATAATAAGTCCTATTATTAAAATAGTGATAATGAGTAGGTAAGTTTTGTAATTGCGTTTATTTTTTAAATACAATAAATTATAAGCTAACAATATGCTTGTAATAGCCAGTACATACACTGTATAATTAAGTCTAAATCCTGCAAAAAAAAGTATAAACAATGCGCCTAATGTTACTTTCCATTTTTGTTGTTGAATAATAAAAAAAATCCCCAACAATAGAAAATTAACACTTAGTAAATACGAATAGCTACCTGTAAACCACACCATACCTGCGCTTGAGACATCAGGGGCTGAAAAAAAGATGGATAAAAAACTAAGAAGTGCTATTATAAAAATAGTAATTTGATTGTTAAACTGCGGCAAATAATATTTAATAAGCAATGAGTAAAACAAATACAAGCTAACTACTGTAATTGCACCTAACATAATTGTATAAATAAATAGCGAGCCGTTGTTCCAACAAGGTGCAATAAGTGCCGAAATAATTCCTTGTGAATACGAGCCTTCCCACATAGTATAGATGTAAGTTATGTAATCTACAGCACCTAATTTACTTACTAAATCGGTTGCTATAATATCATCGCAAATTTTGGTATTGTAATAAGCCACTACTAAAAAGTAGCTAATTAAAAGTGCAATAAACCCAACAAACGGTAGTTTGTAAATTATAGCTATACTTTTATTTGTGTTGTTGTTCATTCTAGGGTAAGTTACTTAGTATAGTTTCCCAGTTTTTAACTTGCTCGCTTACATCAAAATTAGCGGCACGTGCTCTGGCTTTGTTACTATCAAATGTACTAATATTTGTACTTACGTGTTGCATAGCAGAGGCTAAATCGGGCACGTTCCATGAGTTTACTATAGCACCTACATCGTTATTTACAATTTCGGCTACTCCACCAGCGTTAAAACTTACTACAGGTTTGCCCAATGCAAGGGCTTCTACCACTACCATACCAAAGGGTTCTTCGCGGGAGGTAAGTACAAAGCCATCCATTATATTCATGTGGTTGTAGTAATCGTCGTCTTTTTTTTGACCTAAAAACAATACGTTGGATAGTTGTAAGGCTTCTATTTCTTTTTCAATCATTAAATCCATACCCGTACTACTATTGTTGCCAAGCCATACCAATGCTGCGTTTTGTCGTTGCAATAGTTGTGCAAGTTGTGGTACCATATCTGTTCCTTTGCGGGTTGATGACGAGCCCGACATTAACCACACAAAACTGTATTTATTTAACCCTAGTTCGGTTTTAAGTGCTGCCGATTTTGCGTTATCTACATTTATTTTTTTAATATCAATGCACTCGTATTGTAGTACTATGTTTTTAGCGCCTAATACTTGTAGCTTGTTGTACACGGCTTTACTATCGGCAATGCACAAGGTAGTGTAGTTTATTGCGGCTTGTAATTGTTGTTTTGTAACCAAACTATAATCAGTTGTAAGCTCGTGGAAGTGCGTAATAACAGGTATGTTGTGCGTTTGTGCAAGTGCTATTTTGTCCGTCATTAGTACAGTATTTAAGTACCAATAATTAGGTTTAAAGTTATTATGTATTTTAATGATATCATTGTTATACAAATCAATACCTACAGTACGTGCTAGTATATTTAGTATACGTTGCCATTTGTTTGGGTGTTTTAATGTAACGTGTGTGCTTATGTAATTCGGCATTACGGCTAACAAACCGCCATCTCCCTCGCTTACTAAACTAGCGTGCAATAGTTGAGTATTAACAGCATTAAACATGTACCACAAAAACATTTCGGATCCAGATCGCCCAGCATAGGGTGTAAAAAATAAAATACGTTTGGGTGTGTTATTTGGCATTGTTACCGCTAGTTATGATAGAGAATTTATGTTTGAATTTTAAAAATGGCGTTTCTAAATAGGTGTAAGATAATTGGGAAATAATAAGTGTAATTACAAAACTTATTACAAAACAAGTTATTAAAGTAATAGCTGTACCCCTCAACTTAAAATGCTCGTTTATAATAGTAAATACCAAAGGATGAAACACATATATACCATACGATATACCGCCTAATTTATTAAATATAGGGTATTCAAAATTAAGTATGGTAGCTTTGTTTGAAGATAAATTTAAAATAATAGCTCCAAACAAAAGTGCGTATATAGTGTGATGCAAAATTGGAGATTTGTACAATACAGCTATTAATACTACTAACGTTGCATATAGTATTGCTTGTGTTGTTTTAGTATAAACAATTTTTAATAGTTGATGTTGTTTAAACAATAACCAAGCAAATACGCCACCTATAGCCATACAATCTATACGAAACATATTTACCATATCCAACAAAAATAAAAAAATGTTAATTCCCTTAAACATAACAGGAGCTTGTGTTCCCAGCCGATGTTCTAAAACAATTCTAAATCCAATGAAGAGTATTGGTACAATTATCAAGAATTTTATAAGGTGTTGCTTAGCATATTTTACTACTACCGGATATACAAAGTAAAACTGTTCCTCCGACCCTACCGACCACAACTGTATAGGTAAACCGCCTGCTACAAATAATGTATAAGCTACATTGGGCATGAAAAAAATGTATAATAATAATTTTAACCAAAAAAACTGTGCATCTATTTGACCAAATAAAAGTCCGTAACTAATGTAGATTGCGATTACAAAAAAGTACAATGGCCATATACGCAAAATGCGTCGTATGTAAAATTTACCAATGTTTATAGTGCTTGTACGTGCTTGTTCGGTAAGTAATAAATAGGTAATTAAAAAACCACTCAATACAAAAAACAACGTTACGCCAACATCACCTAGTACCGATATAAAATTAGTTTGTGGGTTGTAACCAAATTCTTTAACACAAATTAATGTAGTAAAATGAAACAAAAACACCAACGCAGCAGCTATAAAACGCAAGCCATTAAGAGAAGGAAAATATACGTTAGGGTTGTTACCGTTACTCATTTTATTTTTTAACTAATTTAATTATTAAGTAAGTATTAGGTACATACTCAATATAATAATCTACTAATTGATTTCTATTTTGACTTATAAAATTAAGCATAAACTCGTGCAGTTTTTCGGTAGTTAGGTAGCTATACCCCAGTAACGATGTGTAGTTGTGGATAATTTTATTTTTTATTATTTTGCTTAACAACATGTTTTTTATTTTATAAATAAACGTATTTGCTGTTAATGCTTTGGGTTGCGCATAACTAATTTCTAATGCGGTGTTGGGTGTTAAGTTATAAAATTCAGTATATATTTCGTTAAAGCCAGCTATTGCTAAAAACTCTTTGGGGATAATTTTTTTTTTAGTTAAAGTATTATATTCAGTACACAAGCATAGTCTGTGTTGCTCTGTTAGCGGTACTCCAGCACCGTTATCATTGCGTTTAATGGTAGTAGTATTGTGTATGTATTGCAGCAAATGTATGTACCATGTAGTAGGTACATTAGCATAACTTTCGGGGTGGTATTGGTGCAATGTTATATACTCGGTTTCGTTTAAATAAGTTTGTGTTAAGTTTAATTTACATAAGCGCATACAAAAATCATCGTCCTCCAAGCCCCAACCTTGATAGTATTCATCATATCCATTAAGTGCAATAAAATCAACTTTTCGGGCTATTACCAACCCTGTTGATAAGCCCGAATGTTTAAAATTTGTAATATTAAAATTTGCCCAATTGTGTGTAGTATAATTATACTCCTTTGGTAAATAATGGCATTTGTAATTGTAGTAGTTACCTTCAAAATTTAATACGTTTATTTTGCTTAAAAACGCAGGTTCAAACATCAAGTCTACATCTACTATTATAATTATATCGCCTACACAGGCATTCATTCCTACGTTTATAGCATACGACTTGTTCC
>JACMRI010000047.1 GCA_014376525.1 Bacteroidia bacterium
TGGGAAATAGGTAACAGTAGTGCCGACAACAATAAATTTTATTTTAACACCGCTGTTGGTGCGGGTAATCTAGGAGCGCAAATGGTAATACAGCAAAATGGTAATGTAGGTATAGGTACTAATGCGCCACTAGATAAACTAATGATAACAGGAGGTAGAATAAATGCTGTAGGAACTTCACTGTTAGACGGTAGAATACGTTTGGAACGTACAGACGCAGGAGGAAATCCTTGGGACATATACAGTACAACCCTTGCCAACAATGCTGTGCCTGATGGTTCGCTTAATTTTTTTAACGCAACAACTTCAAAATCGGCACTTACTTTAGCAAACAATAGTAATGTAGGTATAAACAACTCAAGCCCAGCGCCTAGCGCCCAATTAGACGTAACCAGCACCACCAGTGGCTTTGCAATGCCACGTATGACAAGCGCACAACGCAAAGCTATAGCAAGCCCTATTGCTGGCTTGGAGGTATATGATATTACGCTTAAAGGACAATATACATTTGATGGCACAAAGTGGGACTGTTCCAACAATCCCGCAGGTAGCGTAAATTATTTTGCTAATGCCACAGCACCTAATGGTTACTTAGAATGCAACGGACAAGCCGTAAACACTACCACCTATGCCGAGCTATTTGCTGCCATTGGTTACTTGTATGGGGGTGGAGGAGCAAGTTTTAATGTTCCCGACTTGCGTGGAGAGTTTGTGCGTGGGGTTGATAAAGGACGTGGGGTTGATGTAGGTAGGGTTATAGGAACTGGGCAAATCGACGATTTTAAAAGTCATACGCATCAATTACCTTCTGAAGCGGGAGGAGGTGCTTTTGTAGAGGTAACTATAGGATTGAATTCGGGATTCGATATTGGTTTAAATTCTACTTATCCAACAGGCGGTATTGAAACCCGTCCTCGTAACGTAGCTATGTTACCTTGCATAAAATTTTAAAAATCTCCCGAGTTCGTATAAGTGTTTCACGTATTAAGTACTTGGTGGTTTTCTAGCAAGTCGCAGGCTAACGCATAGCGTCCCGCTTATGGTGCTATTTACTTGTACTAACTGTTATTAGCGATGTATTATAATAAACACAAGTACTTATAACACAAGAAATGGGCGATATAAAAAACTGCTTATTTTTGAACAGAAAGTAGGTAGTTTTTTTTTGTACATTTGTTTCAACAAAACTAAAACGTTATGACAACTATAACACTTAAAATAAACGAACGCACCAAAGCAGGTAAAACTTTACTTGCTATGCTTAATTTTTTTACTACCGAAAAACAAGGTGTAGAGGTATGTAACTTACCGAATTTTGAAACGGTAAAAGCAATGTATGATGCTAAAAACAATATTGGTAATACCAAAACTGCTAATCACGTTCATTTAATGAAAGAGTTGTTTTCGTAGTATGAGTGGCTATACTATAGCGTTTACTAATCAGTTTAAAAAGATGCAAAACGTTGTGCAAAAAGAAATTATGATATTCTTCTTTTAGAAGAGATGATGATTTTGTTACGAACTAAAGGTGCTGTACCTTTAAAATATAAGGCATTTACTAAGTGGTAATTACAATGGATACTGGGAATGCCACATAAAAAACAGATTGGCTATTAATTTGGTTACAAGACGATGTGTCTTGCGACATTACATTAGTAAGAACAGGAACTCACAGCGATTTATTTTAAATTTACTGCTTTAGTGTAGTTATATAAAATTATAGTTTACCATTACACCAAAATCATTTCGCCCTCTCCATTATACAATGGAAAGGGCGTAAACGTTTTAAATAAACAACATGTAAAAACTATATAGTCATTTTCTTGTATCTTATACGTTTAGGTTCGGCGTTGCCTAAGCGTTTCTTATGGTTTTCTTCGTATTCGCTGTAAGTACCTTCGTAATAATATATTTGCGAGTCGCCCTCAAAGGCGAGTATATGCGTGCATACACGGTCTAAGAACCAACGATCGTGGCTTATAATTACGGCGCAACCTGCAAAGTTTTCTAAGCCTTCTTCCAATGCTCGCAAGGTGTTTACGTCCAAGTCGTTGGTAGGCTCATCTAACAATAATACGTTACCTTCCTCTTTAAGCGCCATGGCCAGGTGCAAGCGGTTACGCTCTCCACCCGATAATAATTTTACTTTTTTACCTTGGTCGCCACCGCTAAAATTAAAGCGTCCTACATACGCACGTGCGTTCATAGGTTTGCCATCCAATATAATATTATCTAACCCGCCCGATACGTTTTCATACACCGTTTTTTCGGGATCAATGTCGGAGTGGCTTTGGTCCACGTAAGATATTTTAACAGTAGGGCCTACTTTAAAATCGCCTGCATTGGGAGTTTCCAAGCCCATTATCATTTTAAACAATGTAGTTTTACCTGCACCATTGGGGCCTATAATACCTACAATACCTGCTGGAGGTAATTTAAAATTTAAGCCTTCGTACAACAATCTATCGCCATAGCCTTTAGTAACATTTACGGCTTCTATAACCTCATTACCTAAGCGCGGGCCATTGGGTATAAATATTTCTAGGTTTTCTTCTTTAGCACGAGAGTCTTCGCCCATCATACGTTCGTAAGCACCCAAACGCGCCTTACTTTTTACGCCACGTCCTTTAGTGCCCATACGCGACCATTCCAACTCACGCAATAATATTTTTTGTCGTTTACTTTCAGTTTTCTCTTCTTGTTGCAAACGTTTTTGTTTTTGCATCAACCATTCGGTATAGTTTCCTTTCCACGGAATGCCCTCGCCACGGTCAAGTTCAAGTATCCAACCTGCTACGTTATCTAAGAAATAACGGTCGTGCGTAATGGCTATTACTGTGCCTTTATAGTTTTTTAAATGTTGTTCCAACCAGTCTACACTTTCTGCATCGAGGTGATTGGTAGGCTCATCTAACAATAATATTTCGGGCTCTTGTAATAATAAACGGCACAATGCTACTCTACGGCGTTCTCCGCCTGATAGCACACTTATAGGTGTGTTGCTATCTGCACAGCGCAAGGCCTCCATAGCTAACTCCAATCTACTATCTAAGTTCCACAAGTCGTATTGGTCAATAAGTTCTTGCAACGCAGCTTGGCGGTTAATTAACTTATCCATCTTATCGGCATCGTTCAATATTTCTTCGTCCATAAACTTGTTGTTTACTTCCTCGTATTCGTTCAAAATATCTACGTGTGCCTGTGCGCCCTCACGTACTATTTCTATTACGGTTTTGGTTTCGTCTAATTTAGGCTCTTGCTCCAAATACCCCACTCTGTATCCTGGCGAAAAACTTACATCGCCCTGATAATCTTTTTCCATACCTGCAATAATTTTAAGCAGTGTGGACTTACCCGAACCATTTAAACCTATTACCCCTATTTTAGCTCCATAATAAAATGACAGGTAAATATCTTTTAACACTTGCTTACCTGCTGGGTAAACCTTACTCAATTTGGACATTGAGAATATTATTTGTCTTCCTTCGCTCATACTTTATTTTTGATTAAATTTTAATACCTTAATTTGTATGCAAATATCTATTAATAACATCATCTATACAACTTATTTACACATATAATTTATACTCAATGAATGCACCTACTACAGTAAAAAGTTTTTTTTCGCTCGTAAAGTTTAGCCACACCATATTTGCTATGCCCTTTGCTATCATTGGTTTTTTTGTGGCAGTACAAAAATTTAATTTTAATTACGATGTGTATTTATTCTTAAAAGTAATTGCCTGCATGGTACTTGCTCGCAACGCTGCCATGGCATATAACCGCTACATTGATGCTAGTATAGATGCTATAAACCCACGTACCGCAGTACGCGAAATACCCGCAGGAGTAGTATCTCCACGTTCGGCATTGGCATTTGTAATTATTAATTGTGTGCTATTTATAGGTGTAACTTTTAGTATTAATATGCTGTGTTTTGCATTATCGCCAGTAGCATTAGGCGTAATATTGGGGTATAGTTGGAGCAAACGTTTTACTGCGCTATGCCATGTAATACTGGGCTTGGGCTTATCGCTTGCTCCCATAGGTGCATTTATAGCCGTAAGCGGACAGTTTATGCTGTTGCCTATTTTATTTTCGGTAGTTGTATTGTTGTGGGTAAGTGGCTTTGATATTATTTATGCCCTGCAAGACCAAGAGTTTGACGTATCAAATAATTTACACTCTATACCCGCACGTATGGGCAAAGACGAAGCATTAAACTTAGCTAAATTATTGCACGTTTTTAGTTGCTTAATAGTGCTATGGGCAGGTAGTTACGGGCATTTTCATTTATTATATTGGATAGGCGCTTGTATATTTATTGCCTTAGTAATGTACCAACATTCATTAGTAAAAGCTGATGATTTATCTAAAGTAAACATAGCATTTTTTACCACCAATGGCATAGCCAGCATGGTGTTTGGCACGTTGGTGGTATTAGATTTATTTATGTATTAAACCATGCACTTTATTACACAACTACAAACCGAACACGCCACGTTATACAACTGGGTGCTATTTCCTTTAACGATTTTTTGCGGACGATTAATAGACGTAAGCTTAGCCACATTACGCAGTGTATTAGCATCAAAAGGACATAAAAATATAGTACCCGTTATTGCTTTTTTTGAAGTGTTGTTGTGGTTAATTGTAATAAGCCAAATACTCAAAAATTTGAATAATGTAATGAGTTATATTGCTTTTGCAGGAGGCTATTCGGCAGGTACGTATTTAGGTTTATTGTTGGAAGAAAAACTGGCATTGGGCAAACAAGTTATACGCATTATTACCAACAAAAGCGATGAGTTATTGTTGGAGGCTTTTCGTACCCACAACATAGGTTTTACCGAGATAGATGCTCAAGGTTCACGTGGTCCCGTAAAACTAATATTTACAATAGTAGAACGTAAAGAAACTGCTAAAATTATTGGTATGATAACACTATTTTCGCCTGATTCATTTTATAGTATTGAGGACGTAAAACGTGCTACGGACGTGAGTTACGGCACAATTAAAAAACAAAACAAAAATTTATTGGATATAGTTACTAAATGGAGGTAATCCTTTTTTTTGTGCTCAATACCATTCGCAATTTTAAATAGTAGCACTTACGCTAATTTTAGTTTTATTTGCAATAAAATAAATAACCAATATAAATGATAATTAATCACCAGCAATGCCCTATATGTCAAGCAACTACTATACATAATTTATTTGATTGTGTTGATGATACTGTATCAAAAGAATTATTTACAGTAATGCACTGCAATACTTGTCAAAACCGATTTACGAATAATGTACCCTCGCAAGACGCTATAGCTAAGTATTACAAGTCGGACGCCTATGTGTCGCACTCCGAATCTAACGCTTCATTTATTAATAAAGTGTATTTGAAAGTGCGTAACATCACACTCAAAAACAAACTCAATTTATTAACATCACTCACACAAAGTAGCCAGCGCAATTTGCTTGATGTAGGCGCAGGAACAGGTGCTTTTGCTGCATATATGCAAGCCGCCAACTGGACAGTTACAGGGCTAGAGCCCGATGCTGACGCAATAGCCGTAGCACTCAAAAACAATAACATAGTTTTACAACCTATAGTTAATTTGTTTACTATAAAACAAGGTAAATACGATATTATAACCATGTGGCACGTTATGGAACACGTACATCAGTTGCACGATTATATGGCGCAATTGGCTAAGCTATTAGCACCGCAAGGCAAACTTATAATAGCCGTACCTAACTACACTAGCAAAGATGCTGAAATATATGGCAAAGATTGGGCTGCGTTCGATGTTCCACGTCACTTATATCATTTTTCGCCACAGGGCATGGCTTATTTTGCTGAGAAACACGGCTTACGTGTAAAGGCTATGAAGCCTATGTGGTTTGATGCAGTATATGTAAGTATGCTTAGCGAAAAAATAAAAACAGGTACACCCAGCCTTGTTAAAGGTTTGATAAACGGTTTACGATCTAATATAAAAACATTAGCTAATAATGAAAAGTGCAGTAGTGTTATTTACATAATAAGTAAGTAAACAAAAAATACAAAAAATACAAAATTTATTGCACTTATTATTTGTGTAAATTTGTACAATAATTAAAAGTAATAATTCTAAAAAACACATACAAATTTAACTCAACTAATGGCACTAGAAACAGGATTTAAATGCGCAAATGCTACATTACAAGCAATGGGCTTAGCAGGTGTAAGCAAAGCACACTGGAATTATACATCGGCTCAGTTAGTAACCGAAACTTTACGTTTAAACCAAGGTACACTCACTGATACTGGCGCATTGGCGGTAGATACAGGCGAATTTACAGGTCGGTCGCCTAAAGATAAATTTTGCGTAAAAGATGCTAATACAGAAAATAGCGTATGGTGGGGCGATATAAATATTGCCTTTGAACCTGCTAAATTTGATGCGTTATACAACCGTGTTACCGAATATTTATCAAACAAAGAAGTATATATACGCGATTCGTATGCTTGCGCAGATAATCGTTTCCGTCTTAATGTACGTGTAGTTACCGAAACTCCTTGGGCTAATTTATTTGCCAAAGATTTATTTTTGCGTCCTACACCAACTGAAATACAAAACTTTAATGCCGAGTGGCACATAGTTCAAGCTCCTGGTTTTAAAGCCGACCCAGCCATTGACGGTACTCGACAAGCTAATTTTGCAGTAATTAATTTTACTAAAAAAATAATTTTGATAGGCGGTACTGCTTATACAGGCGAAATTAAAAAAGGAATATTTACCGTTTTAAATTATGTATTACCTCACGAAAAACAAATACTATCTATGCACTGCTCTGCTAACGTAGGCGCAGAGGGCGACACATGTATCTTTTTTGGTTTATCGGGTACTGGTAAAACTACATTGTCTGCTGATCCTAACCGTCGTTTGATAGGTGATGATGAGCATGGTTGGAGCGATACTACCATATTTAATTTTGAAGGAGGTTGCTATGCTAAATGTGTAGATTTAACCAAAGAAAAAGAACCGCAAATATTTGATGCCATTAGGTTTGGCGCATTGGTAGAAAACATAAATTATTTACCAAATACTGATACGGTAGATTACGCTAATATAGCCAAAACCGAAAACACACGTGCTGCTTATCCTATTGACCATATAGACAATATTGTAACACCATCATTAGCTGGGTTGCCTAAAAATATTTTCTTTCTTACGGCTGATGCTAATGGTGTATTGCCTCCAATATCTAAATTAACTACAGCACAGGCTATGTACCACTTTATATCAGGTTACACTGCTAAAGTTGCAGGTACTGAGGTAGGAGTTACTGAGCCACAATTAACATTCTCGGCTTGTTTTGGAAAAGCATTTTTGCCATTACACCCCGCTAAATATGCAGAGTTATTAGGCAAGAAATTAAAAGAAACTAATGTAAACGTATGGCTACTTAACACAGGCTGGACAGGCGGCGCTTATGGTACAGGAAGCCGTATTAAACTAAGCTACACACGTGCATTAATTACCGCAGCACTTACAGGCAAATTAGATAATGTAACCTACGAAACATTACCCGTGTTTGACTTAGCAATGCCTACTGCCTGCGAAGGTGTACCTGACGAAATGCTTAACCCACGTAACACATGGGCAGATAAACATGCCTACGACGAAAAAGCAAATAACTTAGGTGCTGCCTTTGTAAAAAACTTTGAGCAATATACTGCAGGTTCAAGTGCCGAAATTATAGCTGCACAGCCTAAGGTTAGTGTAAAAGCATAGTTTTAATAATTGGACATTATAAATTTTAAAAAGGAGTGAGTTAGTTTGTATACTAATTGCTCCTTTTTTGCGTTATAAACTAGTTCAACTCATTTATTAATCAAACCAAAACTAACATCCATGAAATATATTGTATTATCGCTATTGCTTGCTAGTACTGCCGCACAAGCACAACTTACACAACGCTACGCTAACGACAGTTCCAAAGTAGCGTTTGGCACACGCCCTACCAAAGGCGACAAATCGCTTATGATTAACGTAGTATTGTTTGATAGTACATCGCAAATAAACCACATAGCCGATGTTATAAAACTGAGCGAACGCCTTACGTTTAGATACTACATACAACCCAACTTAGTGTTTAGAGCTAGTGCTAAAGTACAACGCAAAGCTACGGTAGCATCGGGCAATTCGGCCGACTCTAGCTTTGTAAATATACTTTCGGTATCGCAAAAAATAACAGCATTAACACGCAAAAACAGTAATACGTTATTGTTGGTGCCAGGTATTGAAAAACACTTTAGTCCCAAAAATATATTTGACGTGTATTATGGCGCAGCGCTACCTATTGGCTACACGAGCACCAAAATTAAAAACGAAATTACACATCAAAACGGTGATTATAACCGCCAACAAGTAAAACAATTTTCTCCATTAGTAGGGTTAGATGCTTTTACAGGGTTAAATGTATTTGTAGGTAAATTACCTTTAAGCCTTGGATTAGAATATGGTTGGGGAGCATTATGGAAATTAAATAATAAAGTAAACGTAAGTCAACAACAACAAATAACATCGGGTACTAAGGTGCAAAGTTTTACTGCAGAGTACAGCACACAAAACCAAGATGCTTTGGGAGCTGCCGATATTAATAAATATGGAAAGCTAAATAAAAGAGAGTTTGCGGCAGGTTTAAACCAAACTATAAAATTAACGTGTAATATTTACTTTAAATAAGTGTAAACAGAGAAAAAATGTTTGTAGGAATAATAGAAACCATAGGTAAGGTAGTAAACATAGTAAAAGAGCAAAGCAATGTACACTTTACAGTACAAAGCTCACTAACACCCGAACTTAAAATAGACCAAAGCGTAGCGCACAACGGGGTATGCCTTACGGTAGTAAACATTGCACAAGATACCTACACGGTAACAGCCATAAACGAAACGATGCAAAAAACTAACCTCAACGCTTTGCAAATAGGTAGCGTAGTAAACTTAGAACGATGCTTAGTAATGAATGGCCGAATAGACGGACACATAGTGCAAGGGCACGTAGATAGTACAGTACAGTGCCTAAATATAAGCCAAGAGCAAGGTAGCTGGATATATACATTTGCCTTAACTAACGAACAATTACCGCTGGTGGTAAGCAAAGGTTCTGTATGTATTAATGGAGTAAGTTTAACTGTTGTTAACCCCGTTAATAATACGTTTTCGGTAGCTATAATACCTTACACGTATGAGCATACTACGTTTCATACATTGCGCGTAAATGACTATGTAAACATAGAATTTGATATCATAGGAAAGTACTTCTTACGTTACCAAGAAACATTGGTGCATAATTAGAGTTACAAAATAATCTTACCTGATTTGTTTTTTGTGACTGTACTAAGATTTATTTTAGGAGTTTGTTAAAAAAAACATTTTTAAGTCAAATAACTAATTATATTTGTTGAAATACACTTTATACAAAACAAACGCATTTTTTTTAAGATGATGAATAAAAACAAAATTATTATTGCTTCTGTTGTAGTAGCAATGAGTGCTTTAAGTACTGCAAGTGCACAAAAAAACTTTAAGCAAGAAGCAGACAATATGTTTGCAGGCTACCAATATAACTCAGCAGCAGAATTGTACAAAAAAGCGTACGCAAAAGAAAAACGTAAAGATATAAAGGCAGAAGAGATATTTAAAATCGCGGAATGCTATCGTAATTTACACGATACTAAGCAAGCAGAGTCATGGTACAGCAAAGCTATTGAAGCTAAATACCCTAACCCTAAGGCAGTATTGTACTTGGCAGAAATGATGAAAGCGAATGAAAAGTATGCTGAAGCCATAGTACAGTACAACGCATATAAAGAACTAGCACCTGGCGACAAAAAAGCCGAAGAAGGAGCTAAATCGTGCGAATTAGCTCAAAAATGGAAAGATAAACCATCACGCTATGCCGTTGCTAACGAAACACAAATAAACGGTGCCTCGTCAGACTTTAGTCCAATGTATGCGGATAAAAAATATAATGAATTGTATTTTACTTCAACGCGTGAGGGTGCCACAGGGGCAGTGATAGATGCGATTACTGGTGGTAATTTTAGCGATGTATATACAGTTAAAAGAGACAAAAAAGGTAAATGGAGCACTGCTACACCGCTTGGTGTTGAGGTGAATAGTGCTCAAAACGAAGGTTCAGTATTCTTAAACAATAAAGTAAGCACTATGTATTTTACACGTTGCCCTATTGTAAAAAAGAAAAATATGGGTTGTCAAATACTATCATCAGAACGTAAAGGTATGGACTGGGGCATAGCAACAGTTGTGGCTATTACAGTGCCAGATACTATAGCTGTAGGACACCCTGCATTAACTCCCGACGAATCTAAATTGTTTTTTGCAAGTGATATGGCTGGCGGACAAGGTGGAAAAGATATTTGGATGGTAGAGATAGATAAAAAAACAAAAGCGTGCGGAGCACCAGTAAATTTAGGTCCTACAATAAATACCGCTGATGACGAGATGTATCCTTTTGTACACGATGATGGTACTTTATACTTTGCATCTAACGGACATTTAGGTATGGGTGGTTTGGATATATATAAGGCAGAAAAATCGGGCGATAACTTTACGGGAGTTAGTAACTTACGTTATCCTATAAACTCTGCCGCCGATGATTTTGGTATTGTGTTTGAAGGAAAAAACGAACGTGGATTCTTTACTTCAAACCGTGAAGGTGGTAAAGGCGACGACGATATTTATAGTTTTAATTTACCAGCATTATTGCACGTTACACAAGGTGTGGTACGCGATGTGGATACACAAAAACCAGTAGCTGGAGCTAAGGTTAAATTAATAGGTAGCGATGGTAGCACAGTAGAATTAACCACTGACGCTAATGGTATATATAAATTTGATAAAAATGGTACTGAACAATACGTTAAACCTAACGTTACGTACCAAATATACGCATCGATGGATAAGTTTTTTAACTCAGACAAAGTGCGCTTTACAACTGTAGGAGACGAAACTTCAAAAACATTTGACCAAGCATTAACACTAAAATCTATTGCTAAACCTATTGAGTTACCTAATATATTTTATGACTTAGGTAAGGCCGAATTACGTCCAGAATCAATGGTTTCGTTAGATGGACTGGTATTTACATTAAATGAAAACCCAGGCATTACCATTAAGCTAGGTTCGCACACGGATTCGCGTGGCGATGATAAGAGTAACCAAGCCTTATCTCAAGCACGTGCGCAATCGGTTATGGATTACTTAGTATCTAAAGGTATTGAAATAGAACGTTTAACAGCATTTGGTTATGGCGAAACAGCTCCTAAAACATTAGGAAGTAACTTAGTAACAGCTGCGGGGCTTACAATACCAGCAGGTACTACTTTAGTTGAAAAATACATTTTAAAATTAAAATCTAAAGAAGATCAAGAAGAAGCGTTTCAACAAAACCGTAGAACAGACTTTTTGGTACTTACTACTAATTATGTGAGTAGTAAGAAATAAGCAAATTATTATTTTACAAAAAAGCCCTTTAACTTTAGTTAAAGGGCTTTTTTATTTGCGATCTGGTACTTTGTATATTCTTATTTTAAAATATCATTTTTGTGGTAAAGCGTTGTTGGCGCACTCCACTAATCCTTTAGTTACTCATAATTAATTTTAAAGGGTTGTTTCGTGAGCTCGGCTGTACCTCGGGGGTAATAAAGGCTTCTATATACCGTAATACTAGTTTTTAGCTTTTCTTCTGGTCATTTTAAGTGTTTTTAAGGGATTGGTTTAATGGTATTGGCTATTAACTGTATATAATACCACAAGCATTTCAAACGCTTAGTTGCTCAATGTTAATGGTTCGGCTTCGCTCACCACAAGTTTTATAGTAACGTTATAATGAGAGGAGTGGCAACTTCGTAAATACAACGATACTGTTTTAAATAAATACACAATGCTAACTTTTAAATAGTCTAACAATGAGAAAGAGTTATAAATTTGTTATAAAACATAAAAGTAATGGTAATACAGTCTAACGAAGTCACCACTTCTCTCATTATAACCTTATTATAAAATTAACACTATAATAAACTTTTACTATATATACTCACAACCGAGGCTTTTCTGCCGAGCTCACGAAACAACAATTTAAAATTAAAACTGAGTAACAATACGCTGATACTTAGGCTCCGCTCAGTAACCAGCTTAACACTTGCGAGAGCCAACCAATTTAATAATAAGCTATGGAACA
>JACMRI010000048.1 GCA_014376525.1 Bacteroidia bacterium
TAGTTTATCTAGTGGCGCATTAGTACCTATACCTACATTACCATTTTGCTGTATTACCATTTGCGCTCCTAGATTACCCGCACCAACAGCGGTGTTAAAATAAAATTTATTGTTGTCGGCACTACTGTTACCTATTTCCCAACGCCCTGTATTGTTTTCAAAAAATCTAAAAAACTGATGTAATCCTGTGCCACCTTTCAATTGCACATTCACATTACCTGTTGTTGTAAACTGTGCTGCACTTTCTGATGAAGCGCTCGTTAAAAGATCTAATTTAAAAGTAGGCGAATTAGTCCCAATACCTACATTACCATTACTGTTAAGTATGCGCATGTTTTCTACGCTATTGGTTTTTAGTACTAAATCTTGTGCATCTATAGTGCCTATAAAATTAGTACCTGCGCTTGTACCACTATTGCCTATTAGTTCCCAAGCGTTACCCGTACCTATACCTACCCACTTGGTATTGTTCCAGTAGTAATAACCCGTTTTTACATCGTTGGGGAATACTCCTGCGGGCAATAAGTTAAACACTAGCAAACTTAATGTAGGTGCGGTAATAGGTGCAGGGTTATTACTCGCTACTAACTGCACACGTGGTATAAGCAAACCTCTTGTAGTATGAGTTATATCTAATATTGCAGAGGCATCGGGATTGGATACATTTATACCTACGTTTTGCGCTTGTATAGTATTGCATAGAATGCTTGATGCACATAGCAAAGATAAAGTACGACACAGGTATTTAAATTTCACTTTTTTTGTTTTGTTTATTTTAGCAAACGCTATTTTGTTTTGGATAAATACATTCATTGCATTCACTTTTTTAACCCGCTCGTCTCGCAGCAGAGATTAAAAAAATAGCGTGAGACAGTTGCTGTTACTCGCAGTTAAAGTTATCCAAAAAAACCTATAAACAAAGTACATTATTGCTCACCCATAAGTGGTGTATGCGTTAACTTATACTCAACGAGGCTTTAAAATTTGGACATTTATACTGCAGGATTATTTAGCAAACACTATTAATTATTAATGCTAAAATAACAATAAAAATCAATGGTCCGTAATTAGTTTGGTATAATCAACATAAAAAAACGCATGCTGTTGCTCTATTGTTTTTTTGTAAATTTTTGTAAAAAAAATTAATAATTATTACTATTGTAATCCTTAAAATAAACGAGCGTTCCAAAGCAGGTAAAACATTGCTTTATGTATTATATTTTTTTACGCAAGAAAATGATGGAATTGAAGTTATTAAAAGCAAATTAATTTATCTAATCAATAGCGTATTCTTACGTTAAATGTACCTTTATAAAATTGAGTAGCCTCCCCACCAAACTCTCTCAAAAAAAAATTACATTTGCACAAACTAAAAATACATACACCACAATGGCAGCAGTAACCGAAGACTTATTTAAAAATGTAATATCGCACGCTAAAGAATACGGCTATGTATTTCCATCGTCGGAAATATACGACGGACTTAGCTCTGTATATGATTACGGACAATACGGTGTAGAACTTAAAAAAAACATACGCGAATATTGGTGGCGTGCCATGGTGCAAATGCACGAAAACATTGTAGGGTTGGACGCATCAATATTTATGCACCCTACTACTTGGAAAGCTAGCGGACACGTTGATGCCTTTAGCGACCCGCTTATTGATAACAAAGACAGTAACAAACGTTACCGTGCCGATGTGTTGATAGAAGACCACATGGCTAAAATTGAAGAGAAAATAAACAAGGAAGTAGAAAAAGCCGCAAAGCGTTTTGAAAAATTTGATGCACAAGTATTTAAAACCACCAATGCACGTGTGTTGGAATATCAAGCAAAAATTGATGAGATAGAAGCACGTTTTAAAACTGCATTAGAAACGGATAATTTAGCCGAAGTAAAACAAATTATCGTAGACCTTGAAATTGTATGTACAGTTAGTGGAACCCGCAATTGGACTGATGTACGCCAATTTAACCTAATGTTTAACACACAATTGGGTAGCGTAAGCGAGGAATCATCAACAATATATTTACGCCCCGAAACGGCACAAGGTATATTTGTAAATTACCTCAACGTACAAAAAACAGGACGTATGAAACTGCCCTTTGGTATAGCCCAAACAGGTAAAGCCTTTAGAAACGAAATAGTGGCACGCCAGTTTATATTTCGAATGCGTGAGTTTGAGCAAATGGAAATGCAGTTTTTTGTTGCCCCAGGCGATGATATGAAATACTACGAAGAATGGAAAACTAAGCGTATGGCTTGGCACAACTCTATAGGCTTGGGGGCTAATAAATACCGCTTTCACGACCATATAAAACTAGCACACTACGCCAAAGCAGCCTGCGATATTGAGTTTCAGTTTCCTTTTGGGTTTAAAGAATTAGAAGGTATACACGCACGTGGTAATTTTGATTTGTCGCAACACGAATTATTTTCGGGTAAAAAACTGCAGTACTTTGACCCTGAACGTAACGAAAGCTATGTGCCTTGTGTAGTAGAAACTTCTGTAGGTTTAGATAGGTTATTTCTTTCTATATTATCTACTGCTTATACCGAGGAAAAATTAGAAGACGGTTCTATACGCACCGCTCTTAATTTGCCTGCGTTTTTAGCGCCTATAAAAGCAGCTATATTACCATTGGTAAAAAAAGATGGTTTGCCCGAAGTAGCCAAAAAACTAATGAACGAACTAAAGTATGACCACATGGTGCAGTACGACGAAAAAGACACGGTAGGCAAGCGCTATCGCCGACAAGACGCTATAGGTACACCCTATTGCATAACTATAGACCACGACACGCTTACAGATAACGCAGTAACTATACGTAGCCGCGATACCATGACACAAGTACGCATACCGTTAACCGAAGTAAACGAATACCTACGCTTACGTACAAGCATGACGGAGGTATTAAAAACGTTGTAATATTTAAAAAATAAAACTATAAGTACAGTTACCAAGGCATTATTAGCAAACGATGTAGGTACTAATTATTAAAAAAAAACCTCACAATGAAATTCATAACCACACTCTTACTTACTACATTATTTTACACAACGTGTGCCGCACAAGGCACGCTATTGTTTGTTGATGGACGTAAGGCAGAATGTGCTGTGGTGGACTATACAACAGATAGTGTAAAAGTAAAATACACTTTAATTAACAAAACAAAAATACGTAGTACCCCCAAAGACCAACTATTTAGTTACACGCCCAAACTTACCAACGAAATAGTATTTTACACAAACGATAGCCTTGGCGAAAATGAACTTTCTGAGCGTGAAATGCGTATGTATATGCTTGGGCAACAAGATGCTCGCGTACATTACAAAACTCCAATATCTATACTAGGTGGAGCATTATTTGGTTTGGCAAGTGGTTATTTTCTTCCTCCTTTATTAAGCCCCTTAGGTGTAGTACCGTTTGTGGTAGTTAATGGATTAATTATACGCCGTGTTAATCGCAAAAAAGTATATAACAAATTATATTTAGCCGAAGAAACCTACCTTATGGGCTACGAAAAAATAGCCAAAGGTAAACGTGTACAACAAAGTTTAATTAGTGGTATAGCAGGCGTAGTGGTAGGTATAGCTGCTGCAAGTATTGTAAATAGTGTAGTAAATAAGTAACTACATAATGCACCATTGGCTTATACAACGTAATATATTTATAGCCATAGTTGCCATAGCACAAGCCTTATTTATACAAGTTGGTACACATAACGCTATTAATTTTGGTATGCTATACATTGCGGGCGTAAGCACTTGGATAGCCTACGAATACTACCGCTGCGCACTTACTAAACTACACTATGTGTTTATAGCTAGCGTAGTAGGTACTACACTATATACTACCACTACACTTAATTTTATGATACTTGCTACCACAGGTGGTATAGCGTGGTTATACAATAGTAATGTACTAGCAATGCGCAACGTAAGTGTGGTTAAAAATGTAGTAGTAAGCCTCTGTTGGATAAGTACTAATGTTGTTATACAACACACTCCGTTCAACTATCACTTAATAGTACAACAGTTTTTGTTTATGCTTGCGCTTACACTTATTTATGATAATAAAGATGTGGCTATTGATGCCCAAAACAACACCAATACACTGGCAGTAAGTATAGGCAACAAACACAATACATTGGTAGCACTTGCAGTGTTAGCTGTTAGTTTAGCTGTTATGTATATGTTTGCATTGTACGCATCGGTGGTATTATTTATAATTTTTGCAATTAGTTGTTTTGTTATATTTTTGTGTGAGATGTATGTATGTACTTCAGCAACTAATTACTATTACTACTACGCTATAGATGGCTTGTTGGTACTACAATTAATAACGTTAATAAACACCACACATTAAATGAAATTTACTTTAATCTTATTACTACTAACATTTGCTACATTAACTAAAGCACAAGACCACAGCACATTTAAAGAATATGTTGTGCCTTACATAAAACTAGGAAGTGGCTATACATTTAATCATATCAAAACAACTAAGCCCGATGTATTAAGCTATAACAAAAGCTACACTCCAGCAATGGCAGCTAGTATAGAGGGTGGTGTAGAACTCTATTTTAAAAAATGGGTATGTGCTACTGTTGGAGTTAATGCTAATTTTAATTCGTTTAAAAAAACGTACGGAATTTTAAACTATAAAAATGCTTCGGCAGGAGGGCAATACTTATACAGTCCTTATACTAACGATGTGTTTATTCGCAATTTTTATTTTGAGTTGCCTTTGGGTATGGGTATTAATTTTAATGGTTTTAAAACCAATCTTACTTTAGCTCCTACTGCCCTTTTTTACTATTATGATGCTTTAGGATTCACCAAAATTAATTACGTGCGTAACGGATTAAAACTGAACAGTGCATTAAGTGTAGAGTATGTATTCTCTTTTAAAAAAGTAGGCTTAGGAGTGTTTTTACAACAGTCGTACATGCTCAACTCGTTAAAACTTAATTATCAGCAAGATTATGTATTAAAAATACATCCTGCCGTAACCACCGCAGGTATTAGCATTTATATTATGGCAGGGGCAACAGCTACTACTAAATAGAAGTAGGTATTAAAATTTTAATTTAAAGATATTTTCATGCTCCGTATTTACGTTATATTTTTTTTAGTATTTTCATTTGTAACTTTACGTGCGCAATCATTTCGTAAGCTAGCACGCTTAGCACAAAGTAGTTTTGACGAACATAATTATAACGATGCTTTTGCGCTAAGTACTGAACTACTAAAAAACGATTCGTTAAACACTAAGTATTTGTACATGGCTGGTGTAAGTGCGTTTGAATTGCGAGAGTTTGCAAAAGCTACACAACACTTACAAACATTTACTGCCAAAATACCAAAGAAAGATGCGCTACTAAGTTATGGCGTTTTAGCCCAATGTTACGAAACCAAACAAGAGTACAAAAAGGCATTAAAATGGTATAAAAAACAATTAGGCGTAAATTCTAAAAAACTAAAAAATACTAATGAATACAGGCTGTATGAGCAACGCATAAGTAGTTGCGAATATGCTATAGCACAACTTAAATTAAAACCTAAAAATTTAGCGACGTATATAGATAGTGCCAACACCAAGTATTCCGAAATGTACCCAAACTTTATAGATAGTGCCACACTCTTAGTTGCTCGGTTTGACAGCAGTGCCACACATAATAATTATATACAACACTTAGGTGCAACAGAATTATTTAACAACACATTAATAAATATTAATTATAACTCAGCATTAACAAATATTAACAATACCATAGCTTACAACGTTAGTAAACACAAATTAGTACTTGCGCAATGGAGTGCGAATACCATAAATAATACAACAGTGCAATGGCAAGAAATTGATATAGATGTACCACAAACCGTACAACCTTGCCTAGCATTTATCAACGATACTTTACGTATTATATACAGCGCATTTGTTGGTACACAGCGCAAAATATACCTAAGCACACAATTATCGCTAACACAATACACTACGCCAAAATTGCTTATAAAAGGTACTGCGTGGGGTAGCGATGTTACACCATTTTATTCACAATTGGATAGTGCATTGTATTTTTCAACTAATTATACCAATGGTTTTGGAGGATATGATATTGTGGTAAGTACTTACAATAGTATTACACATAGCTTTGAAACACCAGCTAACATTGGTGCAAGCTACAACTCAAGTTATAACGATGTGTATTATGCGCAAAATTTTATAAGCAATAAAGCAGCTTGGGTAAGTAACCGACCGTGCATACAAAACAACTTTAATACATGTTGTAACGATGTATGGGCGCACGAAATGCGTACATCCAAATTACCTTTTTTTACCACTAAAATGCCTATGGATAGTTTAACTATTTATACCAATAAAATAAACGCACTGTTACCACTTACCTTGTATTTCCATAATGATGAACCAAACCCGCGCACTGCAGATACCAATACAGTAATTACGTATACACAAACTTACATTAACTATAATTTGATGCGTAATAAATATGCCAACGAGTATTCCAATAAACTTAATACACCACAAAAAGAACAAGCTGTAGCAGATATGCAATTGTTTTTTGAAGACTACGTTACAGCTGGCTACAACGATTTGCAACTTTTTGTAAGCTATTTAAATAAAATACAACAGTTTAAAGACACCTCATTAACCATACTTATGAAAGGTTTTTGCTCACCCCTAGCTACTAACGATTATAACAAAAAATTAGCTAAGCGACGCATAGCATCTTTACGTAATGATTTAATACAGCACCCATTAATAATGCAAATATACAATAACAACAAAATAATATTTACACAAGATAATATAGGCGAAGATGCTGCCGATAGTAGTATAAGTGATAATATAAACGACACTCAAAAATCGGTATATAGTATAAAAGCAGCCAGCGAACGGCGCATACAAATATTGCGAGTACAATAAATTAATGTAATTTAGCTAAACTATACAATTAAAAATTTTATCTAACGCAACTTAGCTAAGTAAAAGTTCACCATACATGAAAAAAAAATTACTTATAATATTATTATTATACTCTCTTAACAGTACCGCTCAAAACGTTGGTATTGGTAATTCTAACCCTCTAAATAAGTTAGAAATTACCTCTGCTTCTCCCAACACATCAGGGCTACGTTTTACTAATTTAACAGCTGTATCTCCACCAAGTTTAGGTAATGGTTTAGGTTTATCGGTTGATGCCAATGGTGATGTATTATTAGTACCATCAAGCGCTAATGCGTGGCTACTTACTGGCAATAGCAATGCTACGGCAGTTAGTTTTTTGGGTACTACTAATGCGTTTGATTTAGTATTTAAAACTGCTAACATTGAAATTATACGCATACTCAATACCAATGGTTTTGTGGGTATAGGTACCGCCGCACCTACAGCACCATTGCAGTTGGGTAATGGGTTGTATTTTGGTGAAGGAGGCTTAGGTGGAGTATCGGCAACGGGTGCAGACATTAGGTTTAGCACCAACGGACTAATAGTAGCCGATAGAATTTTACACATTAATATTGATGGAAATAATGCCACCACCAATTCTTATTTTGCAATAAATAAAGATGCACAAACCGATGTAGCTACAGAACTAATGCGTGTACAAGAAAATGGTAATGTAGGTATTGGCACTACTAATCCTCAACGTACTTTACATTTACACTCAGCAGCCAATAACTTTCACGCAATAGAACTCACTGCCGAAAATCAAACAGATTGGTGGGATATTGTAAGACGTGGACAAACCTATGCCACGCCTAATTGTTTTGTAATAAGCCATAACGGACAAACCGATTTTAATATATCGCCCACAGGTAATGTAGGTATAGCGCAAGTAGCTAATCCTTCGGCAATGTTAGATATTATTAGTACTACGTCAGGCTTTGCAATGCCACGTATGACTACCGCTCAGCGTATTGCAATAGTAGCACCTATTGATGGTTTACAAGTATATGATATTAATTTAAAAGATTATTATTATGCTGATGGTGGTGTGTGGGATTGTGTAAGTACTCGTGCAGGAACAGTTGGCTATTTTGCCAATGCTACAGCGCCTCGTGGCTATGTTGTTTGCGATGGTACCGGTTATTCAACCACACAATACCCTGAGTTATTTACTGCTGTAGGTTACGTATATGGCGGTGCAGGCGTTACTTTTAATGTTCCCGATTTGCGTGGAGAGTTTGTACGTGGTATTGATAA
>JACMRI010000049.1 GCA_014376525.1 Bacteroidia bacterium
ATAATAATAATGAGGTGCAAATAAGTGTTCTAAATCTACCTCTTTTTTAAACAAGCCATACACTGTAGCACCACTCCCACTCATGGCTGCATACGTTGCGCCTTGCATGTATAGTTGCTCTTTAATTTCACTAAGTAATGGGTTTGCTACAAATATAGATGATTCAAAATCGTTAGTAATACTATCTCTCCATTGCTCTATAGGTTGTTGTATTAATGTAGTTAGAGGCACTGTCATTGGCTTGGGACTTACACCTGCGTAGGCTTGCGCTGTACTTACGTGTATATTGGGTTTTACTAATACTAAATAATATCCGCTCAAATTAAGCTTAATAGGTGTAAGCACTTCGCCGCGTTGTGTTGCGTAAGCAGGCGTATTAGCAATAAAAAAAGCACAATCGCTACCTAATTGTTGTGCGTAATTGTGTAGCTGTTGCGATGTTAATTCTAAAGCATATAATTGGTTAAGTAAGCGTATAAAAAACGCACAATCTGCACTACCGCCACCTAAGCCAGCACCCATAGGTATAGCCTTATGCAGGTGTACGTGTAAACCCTGCAACTGTGGATACTCTTTTTGCAATAAATAATATGCCTTAGTAATAAGGTTGTCGTTGCTATTGCCCAATATTTCAAAACCAGTAGTAGTTAATGTAATTGTAGCTTGCGATGGCTCTACAACCGCTTCCAATGCGTCCTGCAACGGTATAGGATAAAATACAGATTCTATATTATGGTAGCCATCGTTGCGTTTTTCAACTATATGCAAACCAATATTAATTTTAGCGTTAGGGAATACAAGCATTACGTGTGTTATAAATAATTAGGTAAATTTATTTAATTAATTAGCACACGAGCTACTGTTCATACTTATATTTTAATTAACAGTATTTGCAACTAAAAAATCTTGACTTTTACAATGAATTAGCAGGCAAACTTAATTATGCAAATAAAAACAAAAGCCATTGTACTGCGCTGTACCAACTACGGCGACAATAAACTTATTACACGCCTCTTTACCGAAGAGCAAGGCGTGCAATCATTTATTAGTACCAAAAGCGCACGTAGTAAAAACAAATACACACCCTTGCTACAACCCTTGTCGTTGTTGGTAATAGACTATAAGCAAGTACCTAACAAACACCTGCATTCGTTTAGTGATGTTACTATGCTACACGCTTATACAAGCGTGCATAGCAATATGGTAAAGCTGTGTATAGCACAATTTATAAGCGAACTGTTGCATAAGTCGTTAAGCGAAAACGAACATTATGCTACACAGTTTTTTAGTTTTATGGAAAGCTCACTTATTTATTTTGACATTACCGACCAAAATTTCGAAAACTTCCATTTGTATTTTTTAATAGAATTTTCTCGCTACTTGGGTTTTTATCCGCAAATAATAGACGATAACCAAACCCAATATTTTGATTTGTTAAACGGACAATTTTGCAACCACTCACTTAACTCGGCTTTTATGCTCAATGCCCCCACAAGTGCATTATTATTAAGCTGTTTAAATTTATCTATAACCAACTTTATGACTTTGAAATTAACGTACAACAACCGCAAACAGCTACTTACCGCCATTACCGATTACTACCGTATACACGTAAATGGCATTGAAGAATTTAAAACTATAGGGGTGTTGCAAACTGTGCTTAATGCTTAATATGTTACGTTTTTTTTAAATAATTAAAAACGTATCAAAACACTAGTGCTCAACTAAAATAAAAACATAAAACCAAGCACTATTAAAATTACGCAAATTAAAAAAAAACTATTACTCGGCATTTTAAAAATGTATTAAACAGAAATAAATACCAATTCATCGTTAAACATCTGACCATTTGCTTTTAGTAAAAAAAGTAATTACATTTGAGTTATAAAATTTAAATTTTCATTAAAAACCACATCATATTATGAAAGCTATTTTAATATTACTAACCATTGTAACGTTGCAAACACGTTGCTTTGCACAAACCAAAGCCATTACCTTACTTAATGCCAACGAAACTTGTATAGGCGAGTTCAATTCTAAAATGCCTAAAACACAATTAGGAAAAGAGTATTTATTTAAACTTAATGTGCCCGAACAAAACTCGGTAGAGTGCTACTTGGTAAACCAATTATGCCAACTGCCTCAACGTATATTAGGTATTACACAAATAAACCGTAAAGAGTATGTTATACGTTTGCACGGAGATTTAAACCCTACCGATTTATTACAATATTTTAAAACTAAAGGTATATACGGTATGTATTTTACTGCAACTCAACGCATTACTTTAGATGATAATAATAACCCAGTAGAGCAATTATTAAAATAACTATAACACCAATATATTATGAAAAAATTACTACTCTTAGTTTGTACTATACTTATAAGTGTAACAGCAAACGCACAAACTTATTTTATAAACGGAGCTATAGGTAACGGCGATTTTGAAGCCGCTTCATCTCTTGCTACATGGTCTTATGCTAATCAATCTACTAATTCTTGGGAAATATCTACTGGTGCCAAGCGTGCTGGCGCCAAAGGTGCTTATATTCGCAATGCTGCTAATACAAATTTATACACATTCGGTACAGCCCAAAAAAGTTTTATGTACTCTGCATCTAGTTATATCATACCTACAAGTGCTAACTGTGCTTACCTATCTTTTTGGTATATGGGAAACGGAGAAGCTGGGCAAGATTTTATGCAAGCTTACTTAACTTCTGTAGTTCCCACAGCAGGTGTTAACCCACCTGCTGGATCTACACAGTTGGGTGGAGAATATAGTATGGTAGGTACCACTTGGACTCAAGTTACCGTTGCTATAAATCCTGCTTTATTTGGTACAGCGCAACGTGTAATGTTTTATTGGGTTAATAATAAAAATGGTACTAGTTTGCAAGCGCCTGTAGCTATTGATGATGTGCAGTTATACTATAACACTACTGGCCCAGTTAATGATAATTGTGCTGGTGCTGTAAGTTTACCTGTTGGAGGATTTGGCTCATGTGCTACTACTGCAGGAGATATTAGTTGTGCAAGCAACTCAGGCATTATAGCACCCTCAGGCACTGCCGATGATGACGTATGGTATTCATTTGTAGCCACAGGTACTGCACATACCGTAAATATTGGTTCTACAACTATAAACCCTGTTATACAAATATTTAGTGGTACCTGCGCATCATTAACTTCTATTGCTAATGCTAATGCAAGTACAGTTAACGCTAACGGATTAATCGTTGGTGCCACCTATTATGTTAGAGTATATTCATTTGCGGCTACCAAGCCTATTCCAGGCAATTTTACCGTATGCGTTACTTCTCCACGCGCATGCCCAGCCGATTTGGGGCCAGGTAGTGTGGCAGTAGCATCATTACCTTATAGTATAGCAGGGCAAACTACTTGCGGAATGGTTAATGATATTACAAGTGCAAATGCTACGGCATGTGGAAGTATTAACTATTTTACTGGCGAAGATGCAGTATATAGTTTTACACCAGCCACATCGGGTAATATAACCGTAACACTTACCTCAACAGGTACTTATACTGGCTTAATTCTTTACGAAGGTTGTCCGTTTAGTGGCAATTGTATTAATTTCGCACAAAGCTCAACTGGTAACAAAAATTTAAGTTGCACACCTGTAACAGCAGGATTAACCTATTATTTGGTTATAGATTCTTGGAGTGCCCCCGCTTGTAATCCCTACAGTTTAACAATTAGTGCTCCTGTGGTAACCTCTATAGCCAACGATGATGCTTGTGGTGCTATTAATGTACCTGTAAATACAACGTGTACTTTTTCAACTTACGATTTAACAGGAGCTTGTAGCTCATCAAATCCTGCACCAACTTGTGGTTCATACAACGGACAAGACGTTTGGCTCAAATTTGTAGTACCAACTACAGGAACTTATGCCATTGACACTAAAGAGGGTACTATGACCGATGCCTTAATGGCCATATACAGAGGTGCAACATGTGGGGGTGCACTAGCACTTATAGCTTGCGATAATGATGCAAGTGCCAATGGATTAATGCCCTATATAACAAGCGGATCATTTGTAGCGGGCGAAACTATATACATACGTATAATGCCTAATGGAGTAGCTACACCTGGTACTTTTCAGCTATGTATAAGTAACCCATGCATAGGTGTGCTTACTAGTAATAACGATCCTTGTAATGCAATTGCAATACCAATAGGAGGAGCTGCTTATGGAGACAATACTTGTGCTACAAATGGAGTAGGTACTACTGAGCCTGCTATAAATGCAGGAATAAGTACAGTAGCGGGTACATATAATAGTGTATGGTATAAATTTGTAGTTCCTGCTAGTGGGGCTGTTAAAATAAGAACCACATTAGGATCTTTGCGCAACACCATTATGGGTGTATATTCGGGTATTTGTGGTACTGGTTTAGCTAACGAAAATTCTAACGATGACATTACGTTGTGCGCTACAGGTGGTAGTAATTTTAACTCAGAACTAAATTTAAATAGTTTGCCCCCTGGTGCTACCTATCATATAGTGGTAGATGGAAAAAATGATTTAGTAGGAGATTTTACAGTATCCATAATAGATGGACTTTTACCGTGGCCATTAGTAAGAGGTTCAGACTGTGGAGCTGCCAAAGATGTGTGCGATGATACTACCTCAGTTGCTAACCCAGGATTTCAGGCATTTGGTAATTATTGCGATTTGGGTTCAGGAACATGTTTATCAACTGGCGAAAAAAATAGTGCGTGGTTTAACATACCTATAGTAGCTGGAGGTACTTTGGCATTTGATATAGTGCCCAACGATTATGGCTTTCCTACTAGTCCGTTTACTGGGCAAAGTAATCCAAATTACACTGGCGTAGGTGCCGAAACCGATTATGACTTCGCAATATGGAAAGTTTCTGGTACCGGTACAACTGCAGCCAATATTACTACTACTTGTGCTGCCATAGCGGCTACCACTCCATTGGCCCCTTTAGGCTGTAGTTACAGTGGGCTCGGTGTTACAGGGTTAAATGGTACTGTTAATGGCACAGCTCCAGCAGCATATACTGGTTTTGGTGGTGCATATACTAGCCAAATAAATGTATTAACTGGAGATAATTATTTACTGTTAGTAAATAATTTTTCTAACAGTGTAAACGGTTTTTCCCTTAATTTTAAGGGTACTACAGGTATTGCTGGTGTAAATTATGCGGCAGGTATAAGCGGTACTACAGTAGTATGGACAGGTGGTAATAGTAGCACTCGTTGGGATAATACAGATAATTGGGGGGGGTGCGCAGTTCCCTCATGTACTAAAGATGCTGTTGTAGATGCGTTATCTTTACAACCCACTATTACTGCAGCAATGGGTGTAGTAAATTGCAAAGATTTATTAGTAAATGTAGGCGCTACACTAACAATGGCTGCAGGGGCTACACTTAAAGTATGTGGTAATATAAATATATTAGGTTCTATAATATGCGATCCTACTAGTACTATATGGTTTAATGACGAAAATATTGCACACACTATAAATGGAAAGGTTAAGGGTTTAAACGCCTTAGGTAACTTAAGAATAGAAGATGCTAACAATTTTATATTACCTAACTGCAGAGTACAAATATTGGTAGATATGGATCTTAAGGGAAGTTTTAGCGTAATAAATAACACAAGTATTTTTGATATGAATCAAAAATACATGAAAGTAGCAGGTAACTTTACCAACATAGCTGCCAATACTACGTTTAACAACTCCAATGGTCCAGCAGGCACACTTGAGTTTAATGGTAGTACCACGCAATCGTTTAGCCCTGGGGGTAACTTAGTATTAAATAATGTTATCATTAATCAAACTACAGCATCTAACGTTAATATAATAGGTACAGCTGTAAGTAAAATGATAATGAGTTTAACAGGTTCATTAGTACTTGCACAGGGTAAAATAACGTTTAGTACACCTGCTACACAAGAGGTGTATTTACAAAATCCAGCTGCAGGTGCAGTAAATGCAGGGAGTATAACCAGTTATGTAGAAGGGCAATTTCGACGTGGGTTTACAACAAAATCAATTGGTTCTTATGACTTCCCAGTAGGTAATTCTACTAAAGGATATGTGCGCATAAATATAAATTATACTGATAGTACGAATGCAGGCAGTAATTTTTCACTAGCCGCAGTATTTAATAATTGGGGTACAACATTTCCGTTTCCAACTCCATTAGGTGTAACAGAATGTACACAATTATTTAATAACCCATGGTTAGACAACGGTAATTGGTCGGTTGATGAATATGATGCAACAATTCTGCTAGCAAATAAGGGAGCAATATCAGTACCCGGATTGTACAACGCCACGTTATACAACCGTAGTTATACCAATGGGGCAACAAGCTTGGGCTGGACTGTTGCAAAGAGCCCAAGCGCAGCACCTGCATGGGTTATGGACGGTATATGCCAAGCTACACCTATTACAGCTGTACGACGTAATGATATGAGCGACTTTAGTAGATTTGCCACCATACAATCTGCTACAGTATTGCTACCTATAGAACTTACTACCTTTGATGCTAATGCAGAATTAACTTATAACGCCATACAATGGATAACTGCTACAGAAACTAACAACGATTATTTTGAAATAGAAGCTTGCGATGATGGTATTAATTTTAAAGCAATAGAAAAAATAAAAGGTGCAGGCAACAGTAATGCAACATTATATTATAAAGCTCGAGATAAAAACTACTCACCAACTACCTACTACCGTTTAAAACAAGTAGATTTTGATGGCAAATATTCGTACTCAGAAATGCGTGTAGTAGGTCGTTTTAATAAAAACACAAAAGATGCCTTTAATGTAGATGTAGCACCAAACCCCACTGATAATCAGGTTAAGGTAACAATAACTAGCGGTATTAAAGAAAATTATACTGTAGTAGTGTATAGTGTAGATGGCAAGCTATTGATGAAAAGCCAAATACAAGAAAAAGATTTTACCAAAGGCATACTATTAGATTTAAGTGCTTTGGAAAATGGATTATATAACGTAGAGGTGTATGGTACAAAAGGAACAGTAGTTAAGAAAGTAATAAAGTTTAATTAGTAATCATTCATAGTTTGTATAACAAGAGCGGAGCAGTTATACTGCTCCGCTCTTGTTATACAAACTATGATTGTTAATTCTCTAAATAATAAAAAAGCAGGTTAAAAATAGCAGTGTCTTAAAAAACATTAAAATAATTCTTTATAATTTTTATTTAACAGAATAAAAAACATTTCGCACTACTTCACTTACTATTATTCAGTTTTGGTTTTTATATTTTTGAATTTAATTTATTACCATCTCTAAATACAGTTGCTAGATTATTTATATGTTTCATATTAATTTACTATTGCCACAACCCAAAAAAAAATAGTAACAATTCTAAAGTAGACATTGCAAGCCTCATTTATTTATATGCTTTATAATCTTTATATGAAAGCTCTTTCAGTAGGTGGAATGTATTTATAAACACATCTCACTCGATTAGTTTAAATAGGTAAAACAAGCCGAAAAAAAACTCATTTTTATGAGGCTTAAAAATTATAGAATTCTACACTAATTTTTAAAATTATAGCTTTAGCATATAAAAAATTACTTAATCCCAATTAGGAGATTACTGCAAGGGAATTTCAATTTTTTTTTTGTTTAAAATTTTTTTTATTTAAATGAGCTAATTGAACAATTCTTCTTCGTTACGAATTAAGAATAATAAGTAAGGAAAAGCCTACCGTTGCGACTACTAGGTAATATAAAAAACAAACTCAAAGACATTAGCAAGTCATATTCAATTATAATAACCATTAGCAAAATAATAGTATTTTCTTTGATGCAAACTGCGTTCGCTTTTCATAAATAAGTTAAAAGTAAAATAGTGTAATCTCGAAATCATGTCATCACATTTTGCAATTTCTAAAAATTATACCATTAAAGTAGTCTAAATATTTTATAGCATTTTTAATAACTTTTATTTACGCTCAACCTTCCTGATTTGAATGTATTTTAAAAGTATAAAAAATTGGTGTAATAGACATTTCTGGTGTTTTTTTAGATACGTTTAGTTCAAGTGGACATTTCTGGTGGTGTTTATTTTATATAAATACTTAGTAAATTAGATTGTAATTTATCTTTGTCTTATCGAGTAAAACGGCTTCAGGCTCTGCTGGAGAGCAACCTAATTAGGGATAACTTGATACCATTCAAATAAAGTAAATTAGCCATTGAATTTCATCAATGGCTAATTTATTTAATGGTCTTATGCCTTAAAAAACTCATCTATAAATTTCTTTTTTCGAGCTTCAGATAAGCCATTATGATTAC
>JACMRI010000050.1 GCA_014376525.1 Bacteroidia bacterium
ATGTTTTCAATAATATGAATTAGTTTTTCGTAGTTATTGTAAGCATTTGTACAGTGCTGGTATATAGTCCATCGCTTCAAAAAATAACCGTTTACATTTATGCTATCTATATTAACCACAACCGCTTTAGCATCGTAACCAGTACTTAATGTATCGCCGACTTTCATTATAAAACTATACAAATAACGCTCTGTTATGGGTGTTGCGTAATGGTTTCCTGCAAATACTGAATCGTTACGTAATTGTAGTGTTCCAAGATTAGTAATAATTGTATCAATAGTTTGTGTTAGGCATACTTTTAAAATTTCATAGCGAGTAATTGTTTTAGTTACATAACCATTAAGCATAGAATCTTTAGTAACTTTTAAAGTAGCATCCCCATTAGCACATTGGTCAATATAACCGTAGTTCCAGTACGCACCTAACGGGGCAAATTTAGTTTGAGCAAATGCAACTTTATTGCCCAACACAAAAAAGCTAATAGCAAAAACAATATTTTTTAATCGTAAAATAAACTTATTCATTATCATTATTTAGTTGGTCTTCAATTACTTTTCTTAACTCCTCTTTATTAGGTAAATGCAATTGATATTTTTGTACAAATAATTGTGAACTTACGTTGTGCATAGCGTATTGTATTATCAATTCATCTTTTTCTTTGGCTAATACTATCCCTATGGGAGGGTTGTCGGAATCGGTATTTTCTTCGTTTTCAAAATAGCCTAAGTACATATTCATTTGTCCTACATCTTGGTAGTTCGCCTCTTCTCTTTTCAAATCTATAAGTACAAAACATTTAAGAATACGGTGGTAAAAAACTAAGTCCACATAATGGTGTCTATTACCCAAAGTTATGCGGTATTGTCTGCCAATAAAGGCAAATCCTTTACCGAGTTCTAGTAAAAATTGTTGTAAATGTGTTATTAATTTTTTTTCTAAATCGCTTTCGCTAAGGTGGTAAGGTTCGGCTATTTTAAGAAATTCAAATATGTAAGTATCTTTTAGTATATCGTTTGGTGTGGCTATTTGCTGCCCTGTATTAGCTAGTTTTAAAATCCCCTCTTTATCTTTAGAAGCTGCTAAACGCAAGTATAACGATGATTTTTTTTGGCGAACTAATTCGGGTATAGACCAATTTTCTATAATTATTTGTTTTTCGTAAAAACTGCGTTCTAATGGGTCATTTATTTTTAATAACTCTACATAATGACTCCAACTCAATTGGTGCGAAGGCTTCGCACTAATTCTAACAGCTTTATTTTCAATACTTTGCAATTGGTGCGACACCTCCGCACCAATTGCAAGTGGGGTAGTATTTTCTATTTCAATTGATGTAGTAAACGTAGGAAATGTTACATAAAATTGTCTAAAAGGTTTAATATTACTAAGACTAAACCCCTTACCGTGTAATACGCTTAAATCTTTTGACAAATTTTCTAACAATGCAGTACCATAGGTAGCTTTAGCGTTCCCGCCTTGTTCAAACTCTACAATGTGTTGTCCTATTTGCCAATAGGTAACTAACAACTGACTGTTTACAGCCCGCAACGCTATTACCTTACCATTGGTATAAGTGGTAGATATTGTTGTTATAAGGCTGTTATATACTTCTTTCATAAAAATTATTTTGACTATTTATAGTAAAGTAAATTCCCCTACAACCCACACCACTCCCTTGCTTGCAAGTCGGTAGTGTGGGTTGCGTTAATAATGTCCTTTAATCGAATTTACAAAAATAGTGTTGTCTGCGAGCTTATAAACTATTCTATCTTCTGTATTAATACGGCGCGACCAAGAACCAGTAAGTTGATGCTTTAACGCTTCGGGTTTACCTAAACCTTTATAAGGACTTAAAATAATGTCGTCTAATAATTGAGTGATTTTTTTTAGTTTTGTTTTTTTACCCGCAAATACATACTCCTGCCATTGTTTTTCGGCAACAGACGAAAATACTATTTGCATGCCTCTTTCATTTTATTCAAATCCATTTTAACGCCTTTTCCACTAGAAAATTCCTTTTCTGTTTTTTGTATCATAGCTACAAATTCAGTATTGTAAGGTTTTTCAAAGCTCATTTCAAATTTTATTTTGAGTGCTTTCATGACTGCTTTTATTACTTCTATTTGAGACACATCATTAGTTTGTGCTGTGATATTAATTGTTGTCATGTTTATTTACTATTAAAAAAATTAGTACTTAATTGCTTTGAGTAAAGTTATAATTAAAATTACAAATAATTGCGACTACAACCCGCACCACTCCCTTGCTTGCAAGTCGGTAGCTATATAATCTTCGAGTGAGGGTTGTGCTACAAAATGTATTTTTTGCATAGCAGTTTCTACTACATCGCTCATGCCCAAAAAACTTACTTTGTCGGCAAGGAAAGCAGCCACGGCAACTTCGTTAGCGGCATTAAGTGCGCATGCCATGTTACCACCTTTGCGCATGGCGTAGTATGCCAAGTCTAAGTTGCGAAACGTAGTACGGTCGGGCTGTTCAAAGGTAAGTTGCGGATAATCCATAAAATTAAAACGAGGAAAGTCAGCATAAATGCGGTGTGGGTACGCCAAGGCATATTGTATGGGTAGTTTCATGTCGGGCAAGCCCATTTGTGCTTTCATACTACCATCAGTAAATTGCACTAAGCTATGTACAATGCTTTGTGGGTGTACTATTACGTCTATTTGTTCGGGTGTTAAATGGAATAACCATTTGGCTTCAATAACCTCTAAGCCTTTGTTCATAAGGCTTGCCGAGTCTATAGTTATTTTAGCGCCCATTTCCCAGTTGGGGTGTTTTAGTGCTTGCGCTTTGGTTACGGTAGCTAATTGCTCACGAGTATAACCTCTAAATGGCCCACCGCTGGCGGTTAAATATATTTTTTCTATTGGATTGTTCCATTCGCCTGCAAGGCACTGGAATATAGCCGAGTGCTCACTGTCTACAGGGTAAATATTTACATTATGTTGTTGTGCTAATTTGGTAATAAGTTCGCCTGCTACTACTAAGGTTTCTTTGTTGGCAAGTGCTATGGTTTTGTTGGCTTTAATAGCTGCTATGGTGGGTAATAGCCCTGCGTAGCCTACTAAAGCAGTAAGGACAATATCTACTGCATCAAACGCTACTACTTGCGTAAGCGATGCTGCGCCTGCAAATACTTTTACATCGGTATGGGCAAGTTGTTGCTTTACGTATTCGTATTTTGTGGTATCTACTATTACCACCGCGTTAGCGTCAAAGGCTATCGCTTGCGCTATAAGCAAGTCGGCGTTGGTGTTGCTGGTTAGTACTTCTATTGTAAATTTATCGGGGTTGGCACGCACTACATCAAGTGCTTGTGTGCCTATGCTACCTGTGCTACCGAGTATGGCTATTTTACGTTTAATTTCCATTGATGAATAATTATTTTACTTCAAATGTACTACACTCGTTGCAATTACAATCTGCTATACGCAAGTATTGCATACTATTTTATATACATTTGTATTTTTAATTAAAAGTAAAAACGTACATATATAAATGGAAACATCACACGCTAGTATCACTAATTGGTTTTTGCTCATAGGCAAAATAGAAGGCTACAGTTATTTGTTACTTATGTTTGTAGCCATGCCACTTAAGTATTTTGTAAATATGCCAGCGTATGTGCGCCCTGCGGGAACGCTACACGGAATTTTGTTTGTAGCTTTTATGGTGTTGCTTGCCGCTATGTTTTTTGTGGTAAAAATGTCGTTTAAAAATACGGTAATAGCCTTTTTACTTTCGTTAGTTCCGTTTGGCACATTTTTCTTAAAACGTTTGGTGTAAACGAGTTTGTAATCATACACTATTGTTTTATCCACTTTCGTGTAATACCATTGCTACATACATAGTACACACCTTGTGGCAGTGTGCTTACATCAACAGGAGTGGGCGTTGTAGCCGTATTTACTACCAATATAGTTACGCCTTGGTTGTTTATAATTTCAATAGTAGACAATTGTGTATTACTTACATACAACACATTATTAGCAGGATTAGGGTATAGCTGTATTACCTCTTTAGCTACTGTAAATAGTGCATTAGGAACATTTGGTTTTATATAAAATACAATGTCTTGCACACCATCAATCTCTACATAATAACGTACCGAAGCATTGCTTTGGCAAACGTATTTTAATATACAATGCGCATCGGTAGCAGTGTAACTAAGCGTATCTATTTCTATCCCTGCAAATGTTTTAAGGCTCATAAAACCATTTATATTATTGTATTTAGTAAGCACCGCATCTACATATATGGTATCGCCAATGTTGGCTATTACATTGGCAGTTTGGTTGTAAGCGGCGTATTGTTTGGTAGTATCCATTTGCGACCACACTATTACTATGTTGTGTGCTTGTAGCGTAGTGCAGAGGAATAGGAGTGGGAATAGGAGTTTCATTATTAAAATTGTAAACCTACCACGCATACGTCATCAGTTTGGGTTGCGTTGCGCTTCCAATCTTCGTGCGATTTGCGCACTTCGTTTTTTTGCTCTGTTGAGCTAAGTGGAGCAATTTTTTGTAGCAATTGTTTAAATTTATTTCTGCCATATTTTTTTTGTGTAATAGGTTCAAATTGATCCGTGTAACCATCAGTAGTTATGTACATATTCATACCTTCTGTGTATGTAATAACGTGTGTTTCGTAAAAATTCTTTTTATAATCATACAATATACCACCTATAGGCATGCGTGTTCCTTTATATTCAGTTAGTACGCTGTTGTGCACAGTATATATTGCATTCATAGCGCCTGCATAAAATACAGCTTGTGCTTTATGGTCTATTACGCATATACACAAATCTAAACCATCACGTATTTCATCTCTAGTTTTATTGTTTTTGTTGAGTGATGTGGTAATACTGTTATTCAAATGTTCTATAATTAATGCAGGGTCGGTAAGGCGTAGTTCACTTATGGCTTGTGTTAAATAATTAATACTTAAAATAGTGAGCAATGCGCCCGATACACCATGTCCTGTACAATCTCCCACTGCCAAAAAAGTGTATTGGTCGCGCTGTGTTGCAAAATAAAAATCGCCCCCCAACTTATCTCTTTGTTGTAAGTACAAAAACGATTTAGGAAAATAATTAGTTAAATAATTATCAGGCGGTATAATGGCCTGTTGTATACGAGTGGCATACGCTATGTTTTCGCTTACATCTTTATTTATTTCCGAAATAATATCGGAGTAGCGTACACGAGAAATATTTATAGCTATATTATTGGCTATCTCTCGTAGTAATTGTTGTTCTTTTGGCGTAAATGCGTTAGGAATTGTGTGTAGTAAATTAATAGCTCCATATAGCGTACCATTAATAAATATAGGAGTTACACTTACAGTTTCTACTCCTTGACTTAACCATTTTAATTCGTGTACTGATGGGTTTTGTTTTGTGCTTAGCTCCTTATTATCATAAGAGGTATTGTGTAATAATGCTCCCAAACTAGCAGTGGTAGATATATCGTAAACACTTGTGCCTTGTTCGTAATTTTTTAGTACATCTCTGTAGGTTGTTACACCTACATTTTTGTCTATGTCATACATAGCTATACCATAATGTTTTATGTTGGGTATTACTTGCTTTAGTTGCACCAATACGTCGCTAATCATTTCAGCTTCGGTTGATGCGGCTAATATTTTTTCTACTATCGCATTGCGTATTTCTAAGTGTTTACGATTTTCTTCCAGTTCCTGCTGTGCCATTACACGTGTGGTAATATCTCGGGCTACACTTTGAAAACCTACAAATGTTTTTGTATCCTCACTACTAATTAACGACACGGTTTGACCTATCCATAACTCTTTGTTTTGCTTAGTAATAATAGGAAACTCACAGTACGATTTTTCTAAATTTGTAATAACTTGATTGTAGTAAAATTTAGCAATTTTATTTTTCCAAGCGGGGTGTATTAAGTCTAAATAATTTATGCCTATTAACTCTGTAACTTCATATCCAGTAACATATACAGCAGCCGTGTTTGTATAAATAAATACACCGTTACTATTAGTAGTATATATAATATCCGATGCGTTTTCTACCATATTTTGATAACGTTCCTCCAATAAATACTTTTCGGTTACATCACTTCCAATACCCACAACCAATCCGCTTTTCATTCGTTTATTAAGCCATTTTATCCAGTGGATGCTTTTGTCTTTAGCTATAACTTTGTTGGTTACTACATCTTGGTCTTCAACATCAACTACTGCATTTTGTTCTCTATAATTATCTTCAGGGCTTGCACTACGTATATTCCACCAGCCATCACCTAATATTTCTTTTTCGGTAAAGCCTAATATACGCTCAAAGTTTTTACTGGCATAAACTACCTTTCCATTAGCATTAGCAGCTATCACCAGCGAATTTCCATTGTTTATAACGTCATCAGCAAATAATAATTTATCATTCAAATTAAGCTTTATCAATATCATTAAATACACAGCAATAATTTCACACAAAGTGCAAAACAAAAATATAAGTGCAGGTACTAAGGGTTTGGATACCGTAAAAACTAATATACTTATACATGCACCTATTATAATAGCAAAGTACGTAAACGGTTTTGCCTTATCAATAACTACCGTAGCAATGCTTATAGTAACAAGCATAGTTGAAAAATAAAATGAATGTAAGTGTGTTATATAACTATTAAATAATGTGAGTAATACAAACAAACTATATAACGAAACAATAATTTTGTTGAGATTATTGATAACAAACTTACTTTTAAAACTTGCGGCATAAATGATAAATGCAAGTACTCCAAAAAATATGTTTACAGCAAGTGTAGCATCTATTTTAGCTATAATTAAACAATAGGCAAAACCAGTGAGAGAAGGCATAAATGCTGCAAATAACAAAAACAAACGACCCGTTTCTAAAGAGAAATTAGTTAGTTCGGGCGTTACATAATCGTCGTTGTAAGTTTTGTTTTTATTAATTATCAAAATTACACTACTTATAGCAATAATAATTGCTAAAATTACAAACCAAGGCTCAAACCAAAATTGAGATAAAGCTAAAATAAAACTAATGTTTGCTACCATATTTTTTTTGTATTTAAAAATATAAATATAGCAAAGTAATTAAGCGCTTTATTTTTGTTAGATAATTATATTGTATTAAAAACCGATTAAATTTTTACTTTTTTAAAACATACATCGCCCTGCAAATTGTAAATTTGCAGGGCGATGTATGTTTTAAATTTTGTGTTTAATTGTTATTTTTTAGGGCTAACTAAAAGGAACATTTTTTTACCTTCTAACTTTGGCAATTGTTCTATTTTACCATATAATTCAAGTGCTTGGGCAAATTTGAGTAATAAAATTTCGCCACGCTCTTTGTATATTATTGAGCGTCCTTTAAAGAATACATAGGCACGTATTTTTTCGCCATCTTCTAAGAATCCGATAGCATGTTTTAATTTAAAATTAAAATCGTGGTCATCAGTAGTTGGTCCAAAACGTATTTCTTTTACAGATACTTTTTGCGAGTTTTGTTTTATTTCTTTTTGTTTTTTCTTTTGGTCGTACAAAAACTTTTTATAGTCAATGGCACGGCATACGGGCGGTGTAGCGTTAGGAGATATTTCTACTAAATCTACTCCTAGCTCACGTGCTATTTCTAACGCTTTGTCTATTGGGTACACACCAGGTTCTACATCTTCGCCTACCAAGCGCACTTCTTTGGCCGTTATTCTACGGTTAATTTTATGTGCATCCTCTTTTATTACACGTACAGGGCGTGCTTCGCGCGGAGGGCGTTTGTTAAACGGTACAAAAGCAGGACGTGCAGGGCTTGCTAATGGTGTAGTAGATGCTGGTGTTGCAGCTGCTGGTGTAGTTTGTTCTGTTGGTTTGTTCTCTGTCAAAATTTTGTAAGCGTTGGTTTATTGTTTATTGTTTAATTGATTATTTATTAATTCAAATATAGAATTTTTTAGTTCACTCACGGTCATTAATTGTGAGTTAGCTTCATCGCCTTGTCCTTGCTTACGAACGGTTATTTTTTTGTCGTTCATTTCGCTTTCTCCTACCACTATTAAGTATGGAGTTTTGTTCATTTCCGCCTCACGAATTTTCTTCCCTATTTTTTCGTTGCGGTCATCAAGTATAGCTCGTACATCGTTTTCTTTCAGTTCTTCTATTACTTGTTGTGCATAATCGTTGTACTTTTCGCTTATTGGTAACACTACGCATTGTTCGGGCGCAAGCCACAATGGAAACTTACCTGCGCAATGCTCTATTAGCACGGCTACAAAGCGTTCTAACGAACCAAACGGCGCACGGTGTATCATTACAGGTCTATGCTTTAAATTATCGGCACCGGTGTATTCTAGTTCAAAACGTTCGGGCAAATTATAATCTACTTGTATAGTTCCTAGTTGCCAGCTACGTCCTATTGCATCGCGCACCATAAAGTCTAACTTGGGTCCGTAAAACGCCGCTTCACCATACTCTATTACTGTTGTAAGTCCTTTTTCGGCAGCAGCTTCTATTATTGCATTTTCGGCTTTTGTCCAGTTTTCGTCGGTGCCAATATATTTGCTACGATTTTCTTTGTCTCGCAATGATATTTGTGCTGTATAATTTTCAAAACCTAAAGCATTAAACACATATAGCACAAGGTCTATTACTTTTATAAATTCTTCTTTAACTTGGTCGGGGCGTACAAACAAGTGGGCATCGTCTTGTGTAAAGCCTCGCACACGTGTTAAACCGTGCAACTCGCCACTTTGTTCGTAACGATACACTGTACCAAATTCGGCTAAGCGTATGGGTAAATCTCGGTACGAACGTGGTTTGTATTTATATATTTCGCAGTGATGGGGGCAGTTCATTGGTTTTAAAAAAAACTCTTCGCCCTCGGTAGGTGTGCTTATAGGTTGAAAACTATCCTTGCCGTACTTTTCGTAATGGCCCGATGTTATGTATAGTTGCTTATTGCCTATATGTGGCGTTACTACTTGCTCGTAGCCTGCTTTTACTTGTGCTTTTTGCAAAAAATTAATTAATCGCTCGCGCAATGCAGCACCTTTGGGCAACCATAAGGGTAAGCCCATACCTACTTTTTCGCTAAAGGTAAATAGTTCTAACTCCTTGCCTAGTTTGCGGTGGTCGCGGGCTTTGGCTTCTTCCAACAATACTAAATATTCTTTAAGCTCTTTATCTTTAGGGAATGTAATGCCGTAGATACGTGTAAGTTGCTTGCGAGAATCGTCGCCACGCCAAAACGCGCCACTCAATGCTGTAATTTTTACGGCTTTAATGTGGCTTGTGCTAGGTATGTGTGGCCCACGGCACAAGTCGGTAAAGTTACCTTGTGTGTATAGCGTTATAGAACCATCTTGTAGTTCGTTTAATAATTCTAATTTATACTCATCGCCCTTGGCAGTAAAATAAGCTATGGCATCGGCTTTGGTGGTAGGCTTACGTACATAAGCGTTTCCAAGGCGAGCAAGCTCTAGCATCTTAGTTTCTATTTTAGAAAAATCATCGGGTGTAAGTTTATAATCTCCAAAATCAACATCATAGTAATAACCGTTTTCTAAAGCGGGACCTATACCAAATTTTACACCTGGATATAATGTTTCCAATGCTTCGGCCATTAAATGCGCTGATGAATGCCACATCATGGCTTTGCCCTCAAGGTCGTTCCAGGTAAGTAGCTGTAGTGTAACATCTGTTGTTATAGGCAACAATGCGTCTTCGGGTTTTCCATTTATTTTAGCGCCTAGTACGTTGCGTGCTAATCCTTCGCTTATGCTCAAAGCCACGTCCATTGCGGTTGTTCCTGCATTGTACTCACGTACGGAACCGTCGGGTAAAGTTATTTTAATCATTAATTTTTGTTGTATGTATAGTTGTAATGTGTGTTTTATTCTTTCCCTATAAGTACTTTAAACGCTCGTACAAAGCGCGAGCTGCTAAATAGTTTTTGTTTTTCCGTGCAACGGTTAATGTGTTTTTTTAATTCCTCAATACTGCTATCATTCATAGAAAACGAAATAGCCTCGCGGTAATGCGCTATTGCCCACGCATAGTTTTGTGTTAGTTCGTGGTATGTACCCAGCTCTTCTGCCAACGCTGCTTTTGTTAGCCCTTTGGCAGTTTTGGCTTGTTCCAATAATTCTTTGTATTCGTCTAATCTGTTTTGGTCGCGTAACAAATACGAATAGTTAAGATAGCTTGCCGAGTAATCGGGCGAAAATTTTATTGCCAATTTATAATGGCGTTCGGCTTTAACTACATCGCTAAATTTATATTTATACAACCAACCCAAGTGGTTGTGTGCCCTACCGTAGTTGGGCTCGTCCATTAGTATATCATTAAGCATACGGTGTGCATCCTCAATGTTTCCATCGTCAATAGCTTTGTCTGCTAAATAAAATAAATCTTCAACTGCCATGTGGTGTGTATGTTTTATGTGTGCTGATAATGCACTTATTCTTTGCCTAAAATTATATTAAAAACGCGTGTAAGTTTTGATTTTTCTAAATATTTTTTGGTGTAACATTTTTTCAATAAACCTGTTACAGAATCAATGTCTGCTTCTAAAAACGCCATAGAAATTGATTTTTTATACATTTCTATCGCTTTTGTGTACTCTTTGCGTGCTTCGTAATTAACGCCTAACTCTTCGTATAGGCGTGCTTTTTTTATTGTTTTAACCGACTCTGCTTTTTCTAATAATGCTAAGTGTTCTTCTAACCTATTTTCGTTGTACAACAGTAGTGCATAATTAATATAAGTAGCCGAATAATTTGGATTAAATTGTACAGCTAGTTGGTAATGACGCTCTGCCTTAAAACTTTCGCTGTATATATAATTGTACTGAAACAACCACCCTAAATAGTTGTGTGCCTTACTGTTATCGGGCTCTTCCATAAGTACTTCGTCCAGTATGTTGCGTGCTCCAGTATAGTTTTTTTCTTTGATGTATTCGTTTGCCTGATAAATAGATGTGGTAAGATTCATATTTACGTTTTAAATTTTGTTTAAAATAATACCCATTACCCGCTTCCACTTTGACGGTGCTATAACATCTCTCTTTTTTTTGCAACGAGCTATGTGTGTAGCAATAACAGTATCGTTGGGCATTACACCTAATCTTTCGGCCTTGTAGTAGTAGTTAATAGCCTCATTGTATTGCTCTCTTAACTCATAATTTACCCCCAACTCTTCATTGTAGCGCGCATCGTCCAATCGGTTTAATTTATTGGCGGTATCTATTAGTTTTTTGTGTTCGTCTATACGCACTTGCTCTGATAGTAATGCAGAATAATGCAGATATACGGGCTTGTATTCGGGCAAATGTTTTAACACAAGTTCAAAATAATATTCGGCTTTTTCGCTATCCAAAAACTTATAATAATACAACCAACCCAAATGGTTGTATGCCTTGCCATAATTAGGATTATTGGCTATTATGGTATTAAGCATTTTTTCTGCCTCTACAATATTTCCGTCGCCAATGGCTTTATCTGCCAAAAAAAATAATTCGTCGTTTTCCATATTCGTACTCATTTATTTGGTGTCGTACGCCCATTTTATAAGTATTGAACCCCAACTAAATCCTCCGCCAAAGGCTGCTAATATTATGTTGTCGCCTTTTTTTAAACGGCTTTCCCATTCGTGCAAGCACAACGGAATAGTACCATTGGTAGTATTACCATATTTTTGAATATTTAGCATTACCTTATCTGCGCCTACTCCCATGCGGTTTGCCGTAGCATCTATAATACGTTTGTTGGCTTGGTGTGGCACTAAGTACGCAATATCATCGGCCGTTAAGTGGTTGCGCTCCATAATTTCGGCACTTACATCGGCCATATTAGTTACAGCAAACTTAAATACTGTTTTCCCTTCTTGATATACATAATGCTCGCCAGCATCCACAGTGGCGTGGCTTGCAGGCTTTACGCTTCCGCCAGCTTTTTGGTGTAAAAATTCTCTTCCTGCACCATCGGTACGTAATATTGCGTCTATTATTCCGTTTTCGTCGGTTGATGCTTCTAACAATACTGCACCTCCACCATCGCCAAAAATAATGCAAGTAGCACGGTCTTTATAGTCCATTATACTACTCATTTTATCGCCACCATATACTATTACACGCTTGTACATACCCGTTTCTATAAACTTAGCTGCGGTTACTAGTGTAAATATAAAACCCGAACAAGCAGCATTAATATCGTAGCTCAGCGCGTTTTTAATACCCACTTTGTCGCATATAATGGTTGCAGTAGCAGGAAACTGCATATCGGGAGTGGTGGTTGCTACTAGTAAGCAATCAATATCTGACGGTTGTAAATTTTTCTTTTTAAGTAAGCCGTTTACCGCCATTACGCCCATGTCGGACGTTCCTAAGCCTTCGCCCTTAAGTATGCGACGTTCCTTAATACCTGTGCGTTCGGTTATCCATTCGTCGTTGGTATCAATGAGAGTTTCCAATTCTTTATTGGTAAGAATATAATCGGGTGCCCAAGCATGTACACCAGTAATAGCAGCTTTAATTAATGACATTATGAAATAGAGTTAGCGTAAATAAGATTTGTGTATGATTGTGTGAAAATAAGCATTTTTTTGTTTGCTAAATCATTAAGTATCAATTACGAATTAAAAATTACGAAACACGTTTAAAACTAACTGTTAGCAACTACAAAACGAGGTGCTAATTAATTAATGGTACGCAAGTATAAATTTTCTACCTGCGTGCGTGCCCACGGTGTTTTACGCAAAAACGTAAGGCTAGATTTTACGCTTGGGTTGGCTTTAAAGCAATTAATATTTACGAGGTTTGATAACTCTTCCCAGCCATATTCCTGCACCAAATATTCTACTATTGTTTGTAATGTAATGCCGTGCAATGGGTCGTTGTGTTTTATGGTCATTGGGTGGGGGTTATTGAAAAATATTGAATTCTTTTTTAAATTGAAGATAATGACCACATAAAATTAACAACCAATACTATAAGTAAACTTAAACCATATAGGGATGTTTGTAATGCAAATTTTACTAGTGTTTTCCCTAACGATTGCGCATATACTTTACGCATTGCGAAGAATAAATAAACGAGTGGTGTAGTTAGTAAAAGTGCATATATAGCCCAATGATTAAAAAACCAAACCACAGGGCTAAGCACTATAAATACAATAAATAAAAAACAGTGAAAATGTATGCTAAATATGGCATGGTCTATAAAGTATTTTTTTTGTTTTTTGTATAATAGCGTGAGTATAAACGCAAACAAAGGAAGTAGTAAAAAAAACATTTTAGGCAAATTTACTAATACGTTTTTTACCAATTTGGTAGAAGATTCATTAGTACCGTGTTTTTTAACAGCACAAAAAATCTTACAGTTAATATAGCCACTAAACTTCTCTTTAAAAGAAAGATGCTCCCCATCATCTTTAAAGATACTACTAAATGAAGTTTCTTTAATTAAAAGAAGCCCTTTCGGAAAATATATTGTTTGTGCTTTTTTTAAAAAAAAAATTGGATTCGCATAATGTAATACTGAAGCACCAAGTTCGTCAAACACTAAACTATCCATTCCTGTTGCAGCATAACCCTTTATCATTTCAGCAGATGGAGCGGACCATTTAGATTTTACACTTTTCAAACTTTGTACACTCAATGATGAAAGGTACCCAATAGTTAAAAAGCACACAAAACTAATAAACACATACATTTTTATAGGTTCTAAGTAGCGTTTTCGTTTACCCAAAATAAACTGAGTAGTTAAGTATCCTGGTGAGGTAATCAGTAATTTTAAGCTACTTAATAACTTAGAATCGTAGTGGGTAATATCGTTAAAAAAATGCACTATCAAATGCCAAAAACTATCTTGATGCTGTATATTTTCTTGTCCGCATACACCACAAAACCGCTCTGCTACGGTGCTATCGCAGTTCAAACATTTTTTTTCGTTACGAGGTTTAAATAATTGTGCAGGGGTGTAAGTTGGTTTCATTCTATTTTAATTACTAGCCTCCTTTATAGCATTTACCAACTCTTGCGTGGTAAATGCAGTGCCTTTTATTTTGTTTATTCCTTTGGCATCAACCAAGTATTTATCACGGAGTATGCGTACTAATTGTCCGTTGTTAATTTCGGGTACTATTACTTTTTTGTAGCGCTTTAGTATATCGCCTAAGTTTTTGGGTAACGGGTTTAAATACTTAATGTGTGCGTGCGCTACGTTTATGCCCTCGGCAAGGGTTTCGGTAACTGCGCCACGTATGCTGCCGTAGGTGCTACCCCAGCCTATTACAAGTACATCGCCCTCGGGGTTGCCTTGGTCAATAGTTTGTAACGGAATAAAATCGGCAATAGCATCTACACGCTCTTGGCGTAGCTTTACCATAAACTGGTGGTTGTCGGGGTCGTACGAAATATCGCCTGTTAAGTTTTCTTTTTCCAAACCACCTATACGGTGCTCTAGCCCTTTGGTACCAGGTATTGCCCATGCTCTGGCTAATTTGTTGTTGCGCACATAAGGCAAATATTTTTCTCGTGCTTCTTTAGCTTCAGCATAGCGATATTCAATTGGTTTAAGGTCTTTAGTTTGTGGAAATTTCCATGGCTCTGCACCATTGGCAATGTATCCATCACTCATAAAAAATACAGGCGTCATGTGTTCTACTGCTATACGGCAGGCTTCGTACACCATAGTAAAACAGTCGCTTGGGCTGCACGCTGCTACTACTGGTACAGGGCATTCGCCGTTGCGCCCATATATGGCTTGCATTAAATCGGCCTGTTCGGTTTTGGTAGGTAAGCCTGTGCTTGGGCCACCACGTTGTACATTTATTATTACTAAGGGCAACTCCAACATAGTAGCCAAACCTATAGCTTCGGCTTTAAGCGCAATACCTGGGCCCGATGATGAGGTAACGCCTAAACTACCACCAAACGATGCACCGATAGCGGCACATATAGCTGCTATTTCGTCTTCGGCTTGAAATGTTTTTACATTAAAATTTTTATGCTTTGATAAATCGTGCAGTATGTCTGATGCGGGTGTTATGGGGTAGGTTGCAAAAAACATAGGCAACTTACTTACTTCGGCAGCTGCTACCAAACCCAATGCAGTAGCGGGATTGCCGTTAATGTTGCGGTACACGCCACTTGGCATATTTGCTTTGGCTATCTCATAGCGGGTCATAGGTGTTTCGGTGGTATCGCCGTAGGCGTATCCAGCTTTTAATACTTTTACGTTAGCTTCAAATATAGCAGGCTTCTTTTTAAATTGTTCTTGTAATGCGCTAATAGTAAGGGCCAGCGGACGGTTATATATCCAATATACATAACCCAACACAAACATATTTTTACACATGTCTATTTCTTTTTTGCCTAGGCCACTGTTTTCCAGTGCTGTGCGTGTAAGTTTGGTTACATCTATTTGATAAAGTTTAAAACCGTCTAACGAGCCATTAGTGAGCGGATTACTGTCTTTGTCTATCTTGGCTAACTCTAAATCTCTGGCATTAAAACCATCGGTATTTACTATTAATATTCCGTTGGGTTTTAGTTCTTTTATGTTGGCTTTTAATGCTGCGGCATTCATTACTACAAGCACCTCGCATTCGTCGCCGGGGGTGAAAATTTCTACACTACCAAATTTTATTTGAAAGCCCGAAACCCCAGCCTGTGTGCCTTGTGGCGCACGTATCTCGGCAGGAAAGTTAGGAAACGTAGATAAATCGTTGCCCAATGATGCTGCTGTGTTAGTAAATTGTGTACCTGTAAGTTGTATGCCATCGCCCGAGTCGCCGGCAAAGCGTATGGTTACTGTTTTTTTTTGTTCGATAAGTGGTGCGCTCATTATATAATTGTGTGAAATGTAAAAATTTAGTAACACAAAATTAGTAAATAATTAATTCAACACTTTTAAAATAGAATGGTTAAATTATAGAAATGACTAACGTAATAAAAAGAAAACACGCAAACATTTATTGTTATCTTTGTAAACAAATTAATGTTAATTAAAATTACAATAAATAATTTATAAGCACTTTTAAAATGAAAATAAATACACAAACATTAAAATTTAGTGTTGTTGAGCATCAAACTCCCTTAGAATTACCTTTTTTTCAAAGTAAAGTATCTGCAGGATTTCCATCTCCTGCAGAAGATTATGAAGAACAAAAATTGGACTTAAATAAAAAATTGGTTAAAAATCAATCCTCTACTTTTTTTGTAACTGTGCAAGGTCACTCCATGATTGACGCTGGTATTAATGATGGAGATATGCTAATTGTTGATAGAGCCTTACACCCATCAAACAACACTATTGCAGTATGCGTAATTGACAATGAATTTACGGTTAAACGCATATCAAAAACTAAAGAGGGTTTTTTTTTAATGCCTGAAAACAAGGCTTACAAGCCTATAAAAGTTACTGAAGATAATAATTTTGAGGTGTGGGGAGTGGTTAGTTATGTTATTAAAAATACAATAAAAATTTAACACTAATTTTAAATGTTTGGGATAGTTGATTGTAATAATTTTTATGCTTCGTGCGAACGAGTTTTTAATCCTAAACTGGAGAATAAACCTGTGGTTATATTGTCTAATAACGACGGATGTATTATTGCACGTTCTAACGAAGCTAAAGCGTTAGGAATACCAATGGGAGCTCCTGTTTTTAAATTTAACGACATTTTAATAGCAAATAAAGTAAATGTATTTTCATCAAACTATGCACTTTATGGAGATATGAGCGAGCGAGTTATGACTACTATTGCTTCCTTTGTAGGAGATATAGAAATATATTCTATTGACGAGTGTTTTTTGGATTTTACGGGGTATCAATATTTGAAACTACCTGCATTTGCTAGTGAGTTAAAAACAAACGTAAAAAAACACACGGGAATTCCAATTTCGATAGGTATAGCACCAACAAAAACTTTAGCCAAGGTGGCCAATAGAGCGTCAAAAAAAAGTAGTGAATTAAATGGTGTGTGCATACTTGATAATACTACTAAAATAGAAAATATACTTAAAACATTTCCAATAGAAGACGTTTGGGGTATTGGTAGAAAATATGCTATTTTTTTAAAAAGCAACAATATTAATACTGCTTATGAACTAACCCAAGCAAATAATTACTGGATAAAACAACACTTAAAAACTGTTGGATTGCGTACCGTGCAAGAGCTAAGAGGTATTCCGTGTAATGATTTAGAATTAGAACCTAATGATAAAAAAACAGTATGTACTGCCCGATCATTTGGTAAGTCTTTAACTAATTTTGTAACAGTAGCAGAAGCACTCGCAAATTACGCAAGTGTTTGTACCGAAAAAATTAGAAAGCAAAAATCGGCAACAAATTGTGTTACAGTATTCTTAAAAACAAATCGTTACCGTGCTAGCGAACCACAGTATTATCAAATAAAATCTATGGAATTAAATGTAGCCACTAATAATACGCCCAAAATAATAGAATGCTCGCATGAATTACTAAAAAATATTTGGAAGCAAGGTTATAATTATAGTAAATGTGGAATAATCTTATCCAATCTAATCCCTGAAAATAATGTGCAACAAAGTTTATTTGATAATGGCGATACGGTTAGTAATAAAATAACAATGAATTTATTAGATATAATAAATAAACGTCATGGCAAAAACACGTTGAAACTTGCCACACAAGGATTTAAACAAGAGTGGAAGGCAAAACAAGATAATTTATCAAAAAAATACACCACTGATTGGAAAGAAATTTTAAAAATTAATATTTAAACCACATTGGCCCCCATATTTATTATTGTCTATTTGTACTATGCCGTCACCTCAACAATTTTTATATAACCCATGTTACACAAGCCTTACAGCACGCATAAAACTATTAATTGAGATTAAGCTAAACATACCATTACCACCAATAATGGTAATGAATTTGCTAATTATGTAGAGATAGCAAAAAACGTATCTACTAATTTTTTTTGCTAATACATACGCTAGCTGGTAACGAGATGCTAACTAAAACTTAAATGGGTTAATACGGCAATGTTTAACTAAAAGCATAAATTTGAGTTAATAACTGTAGAAGAAATAAGCTACGTAATAAACCAACCAAATAACCAACCAATAAAAAGATTGAAATGTGTAAACAATTAAAAAAGTGTCTTTCTTGTAAAGGAAAGACACTTGATACATTACAAATTACTTAAGTTTAATTTAAACTGAAGCGTATTGGCAAATTATACTGTACCGCTGATGGTTTTCCGTTGTGCATACCAGCATTCCATTTGGGCATTGCTTTTATTACACGCAATGCCTCGTTGTCAAGTCCTGTACCGTTTTTAACACCACGCAGTACACTAATGTTGGATAAACTTCCATCAACATTTATAACCATAGTTACATATACTGTACCCGTTATGTTTTTGTTTTTTTCTGCCGTAGGATATTTTAGTGAAGAACTTATAAACTGGTGCATAGCATCTTCTCCTCCTACATATTCGGGCATTTGCTCTACTACTGTAAATATTTGTGGGGCGTTATCTTGAGCTTGTGTTGCATGCAGTGCAACACAATTAAGGATAATAGCTAAGAATATTGTTTTTAGTAGTTTCAAAATTATATTGTTGTAGCAATTAAATAATTAACATAGCGTCACCATAAGTCAAAAACTTATAATTTTCTTTTATTGCAGTTTTGTATGCTTCAACTACCAAATCGTGTCCCCCAAAAGCACTAGCCATCATATACAAGGTAGATTCGGGAGTATGGAAATTAGTTACCATGCAATTGGCAATATTAAAATCATATGGTGGAAATATAAATTTGTTTGTCCAGCCATCATAAGGTTTCAGTAAACCACTAGTAGATACGCTACTTTCTATGGAACGCATAACAGTTGTACCTACTGCGCATATACGTTTACCCTCGTCAATAGCACGGTTTACACGATTACAAGTAACTTCGGGTATTATAGTTTGTTCACTATCTGTTTTGTGTTTTGTTAAATCTTCTACTTCTACAGTACGAAAGGTTCCCAAGCCAACATGCAGTGTTATGTAAGCTAAATCGCAGCCTTTAATTTCTAGTTTTTTTAGCAACTCGCGGCTAAAGTGCATTCCTGCTGATGGTGCAGCTACAGCACCTTCGTTTTTAGCAAATACCGTTTGAAAACGTTCAGTATCGCTTTCGTTTATTTCTCGTTTAATGTATTTAGGAAGTGGAGTTTCGCCCATTTCATTTAACACTTTTCTAAATTCTTCATAGTCGCCATCGAATAAAAAGCGTAACGTACGTCCACGAGATGTAGTATTATCAATAACTTCAGCTACTAGCGCATCATCATTACCAAAATAAAGTTTGTTACCTATACGAATTTTACGTGCAGGATCAACCAATACATCCCACAAACGGCTTTCTGCATTTAATTCACGCAATAAAAATACTTCTATTTTAGCACCTGTTTTCTCTTTGTTGCCATACATACGCGCAGGAAACACTTTAGTATCGTTAAATAAAAACACATCACCATCGTCAAAATAGTTAATAATGTCCTTAAATTTTTTGTGTTTTATAGTACCCGCCTTACGGTCCAAAACCATTAGTTTGCACTCGTCACGGTTTTTTGAAGGGCTTTCGGCTATGAGCTCTTTGGGGAGATCAAATTTAAAATGTGATAACTTCATAATATTACGGTATTAGAAATTGGTTTATAATTAGGCTACAAAAGTAGTTTTTTTTTGAGATGAATAAGGATTATTAACTATCCTTAAGTAATATTTATATTAAAATTGGGTATGTAAGACAAAAAGCAGGCTGTTTATTTGGGGGTTATGGCTTATATTAAATTGTAATTTAACATTGTTTAGTAAAGTAAAACGGCTTTAGGCTCTACTGAAAAACAACCTAATTAGGCATAGCTTGATATTATTTACAATAGCGTTCTCCCTAACGATTTTGAATTGCAAGAACTATTTTTTTTTAAAGCCAAGTATATTAAGCGATACAGAGAATTTTTGGTCTGCTTTTGTCTGTTGCTTTGTTTGGTATGTTTTTACAGTTTAAAAAAAACAACTTCTAATACACAATATAAAACTTACTTTAGCAAGTGCATATTGAAGCAATTTATTATACATGTATAACACTTTTTTTAGAGGTAAATTAATACTCCTAGCTGTTGCTTTTTGGTTAGGTATAATGGAGTTTTTTAGGTTAATATTCTTGTATATATATGCCGCAGATTTTGCCAAGGCATCATTGGCACACACGCTGTATAGTTTAGTAATGGCAGTGCATATAGATGTATCTACACTTGGATATTTTTGTTTACCCTTGTGCATAATGCTTTTAGTAAGTTTGTTTTTATCAAGTAAAACAACGTTATTAATGGTAAAATGGTACGTTGGTATTATTACCGCTATATATAGTTTTGTGTGCATTGCCGAAACTCAACTGTATGCCGATTGGGGTACGAAACTCAATTATAAAGCCGCTATGTACATATTGCAACCGCAAGAGGTATTGCTTACGGCTGGTTATATTAATGTTACACTTGGACTGCTTGCCGTTATTGGGTTTGTAACATTAACTATGTATGTGTTTAATATATTAGTAACTAAATTTGTTTTGCCACCTGCGTCAATTAAACCAACCACTAAGTATAAAATAACAAGTAGTACAATGCTTATACTGGCTACAGGCATAAGTATTGTAGCCATACGAGGTGGCGTACAAGAAATACCCATACAATCGGGCATTAGTTATTACAGCAGTTATAATACGCTTAATAATGCTGCCGTAAATCCATTGTGGAACGTGGTGCACAGCATTATAGAAAACCACACGTATCTAAATACCAATCCGTACGAAGTAATGCCCAATGCCGAAGCTGAACGCTTGGTAACGCAACTGTACACAACTCATACTGATAGTGGCTTGCAAGTGCTTACTACTACACGCCCCAACATAGTATTGTTTTTACTAGAAAGTATGAGTGCCGATGTAGTACTTGCTTGCGGTGGCGATAGTGGTTATACGCCCAACCTCCAACGCTTAATGCAACAAGGCATAACTTTTAACAACATATATGCCACAGGTGCTCGTAGCGACGAAGGTATAGCGGGCGCACTTGGAGGTTTCCCTGACCAGCCCGAAACGTCCATTATTACACAACCTAGCAAATATCCGCACGTACCCTGTATTGCCAAAGACTTAAAAGCCCAGGGCTATTACACCGCATTTTATTTTGGTGGACAACTAGAATACGAAAACATAAAAAGTTATTTAGTTTATAATGGTTTTGATAAATTGGTAGAGGTTGATGATTTTGATAATGTGCCGCAAGGCAAGCTTGGCGCGCACGACGAGTATGTAACCGCCCGTATGCTTACCGATGTTAATAGTATGAAACAACCCTTTTTAAGTTGCTTGTTTACCACCAGTACGCACCCGCCGTATGACATTCCACCATTTCACACAATAAAATACGGAACTGATTATGATGAATACCTAAACGCAGTGCGCTACTCCGATAGTTGTATTGGCAATTTTATAACACAAGCGCAAACACAAGCGTGGTACGCCAATACACTTTTTATAATAGTTGCCGACCATAGCAAACGCACCCATAAGCAACACCCTTGGGAAAGTCCTGCTGACAAACATATACCCTTAGCTATGTTTGGTAACGTTATTAATAAAAAATACCGCGGTACAGTTATTACACAATTAGGCTCCCAAACCGACCTTAGCAAAACACTTCTAACACAGCTAAACATAAACAACACACATTATACTTGGGGCAAAAATTTATTAAACCCACGTAGCACTAATTTTGCATTTTATAGTGGCACTAGTGGCTATGGTTGGCTTAGTACTAAAGATACGTTTAACTATAACTACAGCACTAAAACTATAACTACCAACAAAATACATAGTACTAATAAAGACAGCGTACTGCACACCTCGCAAGCATATATGCAAGTGTTGTTTAAACGTTATTTGGAATATTAACCACTTTGTAATTACACATGCATACCCCATAGGCTAAGCTAAGTAGAAGTTATAATATTTGCAAAACGAATCGTCTATTCAATTAAAAAAAATTTATTTTTATACCTAAATATTAGCACATTTAAAATTATGATAAAAGATATACCTCAACTATACGTAGACGATATAGGAATAGCCATTACCAAAGAAATAAACGAAGAACTTGGTGAAGAGTGGAACGCTTATTTTGTAAATTTTAAGCACGTACCAGTAAACGGTGTGTTGGTGGCTAGCACAGGCTATGGCAGCATTAATGGAGTAGAAAAAAAGACATCTACCTTGCGTCATTTTCTTAATGTAGTGCACGGTCGTACCGCCGTAAAAATAGAACCTGTAATGGAAGATGTTTTTAGTATAAATAACGAATATTGGGCAAGCTTTTACCACAATGGAAATTTATACGACAAAAAATATGTGTTTGAAGCTAACACCATTGATGTAAGTAAATTTGAATTTATTGAAGTATTAGGCCTAGAAGGTATTTTGATTATGTAAAATATTTTCGTGTACTTTTAATTAATCCTGTGAGAAAACACTAAGGGATTAATTTCTTAGCGTTTCCCCATAAGCAGTAATCGTTTTTTAAATACTTATTTTTTCTTCTACCAACGCAGTAAGCTCCTCTTCTTTGGCTTTAGCTAAGGTTACGTAATTGGTGGCTTCGGCTATTATTGCGTTTACATACGGTTTGTCGTTGTACGAACTTGCATTTACTTTAATATTAAAATAAGCACCTATAACTGCTGCACGAGCTGCTAATACAGCTACTCCAGCATCTGTTACTGAGTTTGGGTTGCCAGTTTTAATCATTGCTTCGGCTAATGCAAACGTAGCAAACGATGCTTTTAATGTTTCCATTGGCACATCTATAGCGTGTTTGGTTGCGGCCTGTATAGCTTGTGTGCGTTGGGTTTTTTCTTCATCAGAATTTTTTGGCATCGCAAAGGCATTCATTATTTGGTTAAATGAATTAGTATCCTCATCAACCAAATTCAACAATTTATCTTTTAACTCCTGTCCCAATGTAGCGTGGTTGCTAAACTCTTTCCAACGCTCGTCCCAACCTGCTTTGTGGCTAGATAAGTTAGCTACCATAGCACCCAACGATGCTGCTAATGCGCCCATATATGCCGCTATAGAACCCCCGCCAGGCGCTGGGCTTTCGCTTGCGGTTTCGTTGGCAAACGCTACCAAATTCATTTTAACCAAAGGTGCGTTTTTGCCTGCATTAAGCATATATTCTATAATACGCTCTTGTGCATTAAAGGGCCCAAGGGCATCTAAACCCATACTTTTTACTGCTATGCGTATTAATTCTTGTTCGCTTACCCCTAAGCTACGTTGTTGTTTTTCTAAGAAATATTTACCCGCATCAGTCAGCGATTTTAGTGGAATAACACCCACTAACTCCGAACCAGTAACTCGTATGCCACGGGCTTGTGCTTTGGCGCACACTTCGTCAAACGCTACATGTACGGGCGTTACATTTACATTGGTTAAGTTCATAGATATTTGCGCTACGCCATATTCCTCAATAAACCAGCCAATGGCTTTTACCGATTTTAATGTGCCAGCAACACTTACTGGCTTGCCGTTTTCGTCGGTTACAATTTTACCAGTAATAGGATTCCCCTCACGTTTTACACGTCCAGCTTCTCGCACATCAAAAGCTATACTATTAGCTCTACGTACTGATGTAGTATTTAAATTAATATTAAAGGCTACCAAAAAATCGCGCGCACCTATTACCGTACTTCCTGCTGTAATGTGGTGTTCCGTAGGTCCAAAATCGGGTTTCCATTCAGGCAATGTTATTTTTTTAAAAAAACCTTCATACTCGCCAGCACGTATTACTGATAAGTTATTACGTTCTTTTTTGGTTTGCGCAGCTTCGTATAAATACACTGCTATGCTAAGGTCGTTGCCTACACGCTCTGCCAACTGCTTGGCGTAGCGTGCTGTTTCTTCCATGGTAATGTTGGCAATGGGTATTAGCGGACATACATCTGTAGCACCCATACGAGGGTGTTCGCCTGTGTGCATTCTCATATTTATCAATTCTTTAGCTTTGCTTATACCTCTGTACGCGGCTTCAATTACTTGTATGGGTTCGCCCACAAAGGTAACAACAGTGCGGTTAGTAGCCTTGCCTGGGTCTACGTTAAGTAGTTTTATTCCCTCTACACTTTCTATAGCATTGGTTATTTGCTTGATAATGGTTAGGTCGTTTCCTTCCGAAAAATTAGGTACACATTCTATTAGTTGCATTGTATATTGTTTTTAATTTTAATTGTATAAAATTATAAAAATGAACAGCATTAATTAAGTAATTATAATTATTTATTGGTACTTATTGGTGCTATAAATTGTCAATTTTAAACGTAATTAATTTAGGTAGTAATAGAAATATTAAATTAACATTTTTTGGGCAATGCACCATTGTTTTAGCTCGCTTATAATCATAGCGGTTGCACCCCATATTATGGTTGTGTCTATTATAAAACAAGGGGCATGGTGCATTTCTCCATTTGGTGCTTGTACTGCGTAGGTGCTTACGTTTTCATTTGCGAACAATTTTTTCAATGTAAAACTATGTACTTTTATTACCTCGTCGTTGTTAGGGTTTAGTACTATTTTTTTTTGTACCACTATAAGATACGGTTCTACATAAAAATTACTTGGAGGTATATAC
>JACMRI010000051.1 GCA_014376525.1 Bacteroidia bacterium
CGTATATGGGCCAAGGCTATGAAAAATAAATATGGTGCCGATGAACGCTCACAAATGTTGAAGTACCACATACAAACAAGCGGACGAAGCCTACACGCACAAGAGATAGATTTTAACGATATACGTACCACCTTACAAGCGCTGTATGCCATATATGATAACTGCAACAGCTTACATACCAACGCTTACGACGAGGCCATAACCACCCCTACCGAAGCCAGTGTACGCCGTGCCATGGCTATACAACTTATTATAAACCGTGAGTTAGGTTTGGCTAAAAACGAAAACCCATTGCAAGGCTCGTTTATTATTGAAGAACTAACCGACCTAGTAGAAGAAGCGGTACTAGCCGAGTTTGACCGCATAAACGAACGTGGTGGCGTGCTTGGCGCTATGGAAACCATGTACCAACGAGGCAAAGTACAAGAGGAAAGCCTACACTACGAAATGCTTAAACACACTGGCGAATACCCTATAATAGGCGTAAATACTTTCCTAAGCAGTACTGGTAGCCCTACCGTAGTGCCTAGCGAAGTGATACGTGCCACCGAGGACGAAAAGCAATACCAAATAACTATGCTTGCCAAACTACAAGCAGGCAATGCCGATAAATCTCCAACCTTACTAAAAGACTTACAACAACTTGCCATAAGCAACGGCAATATATTCGAAAGCCTTATGGAAGTAAGCAAGTACTGCTCATTAGGACAAATAACCAAGGCTTTGTTTGAAGTGGGAGGGCAGTATAGAAGGAATATGTAAATGTGAGAGGTTCAATGTTAAGTTAGTAATAGTTACAAAAATATTTTATGAAAAAGAAAATTAGTAATACAAAATTGCAGGGCGAAAAAAAAGAAGATGAAAAAAAAATAAAAGATATTTACGATTCTTTTCTTAATAATATTACAAGCGTAGAGGTTTTTTTTAAAAGGCTTGCTCCTGCTGCTGAAATTGAAGATAAGGCTATTGAAAAAGAAAAAGACGACTATATTAAAAATGCAATGAAAGAGGTTTGGGGAGATGTTTTTAATGATGACAAAAATGTAAAAAAAAATGATGTTAAACTTTCAGATGCAGATTTAGAGAAATTTTCATATAAAATGCATCTTTCTCCAAAAATTCCTGCAAAAAATTATGGCACATTAACGAAAGGCGCGTTTATAATGCTCAATAATTATTTTGAATTTTTGTTTTCAGATTTGTTAGCATATCATTTTAAAACACATACAAATATAGTTGACAGTAAAAAAATTAGCATCTCTTTGGGAGATTTGAAAAAATACAGTTCAATTGAAGATGCTTATGATGATTTAATCTATAAAGAAGTTGAAACCTTACTTTTAGAACTAAATTTTGAAGAGCTAAAGCTACATTTTTCAAATAAACTAAATATTAGCTTAGAGACCGATTTAATCAATTGGGAGTTGATTAATGAAATAAGAGAAAGAAGGCATATCATTATTCATAATAATTCGCTTGTTAACAACAAATATATATCTAGGTCTAAAAATCCATTCAAATTTAAACTGAATGAAGAGGTTAAAATAGATAGTGATTATTTCTTGAACGCACTAAACGAAATTAAATTAGCGGGTATTCTTTTATCTTTAAACTGTTGGGGTAGTTGGAATAAGGAGAATAAAACGGAAGCTATTATACAAATTATGAATTTGAGCTTTTACGATTTAAAACAATTAAATTATTCATTTGTAGATAAAATATGTCTTTATACAGATAAAGAAATTAAAGCTCAAAACGATGATGAAGATGACTATATTCATAGAATAAAGTTTAATCATTGTATTTCACTAAAACGACTGAATAAAACGACTGAGTTAGCTAAAAAATTAGCCGCAATAAAAACAGGGGCTTTATCACCAATTTTTAAAATAGCCCATCTAACGTTAAGTGATAAACATAAAGAGGCTGTTGAATTAATTAAGAAAGCTAAAGCGGCAGATAATTTAACAATAGAAAAATATCAAGATTGGCCAATCTTTTTTGATATAAGGGGTGTTAAAAAACTTCATGAAAAAGCTATTACAGCTTTAACAGAAATTACTTAACCCCACCTAAGCGTAGTCTTAGGTAATCAAGGGTCGGCAAGCTATACGGTTTGCTAAGCTTAGTTTGTAACTACATTAATAAAATTAAAAAGAAGGGTAGGACTGAGGCATAGTTACACCAAGTTATAACATGGCTCACAGGCTTTGATAATGATGCTATACAGTAATTAATAAATGAGAACGTAACGGTTGAAACGTTTTTTGAACGTGCAACATTACACCCAAATGCAGCGCTTATTATTGGAGTAATATGTGGCTATAGAATTGAGGAAATTAAAAACCCATTAACACAACAAATTAGGTATTTGGATAAGTTAGTAGACGAATTAGCAAAAGGGAATTTAATGAAAAAAATACTGCGTTAGCTGTAAAATTTTAACAACACAAAATAGTACATTTACAACAATTAATAAAAAATTGACGTAAGCTATTTTGCACATGACTATAGACCAATACATACACAACATAAACGCCGCCTACCAACGTGGCACCGCTACCGAACACACCTACCGAGGCGACTTAAAACAACTTATAGAAAGTATAGTACCCACTATAAACGCCACCAACGAACCTAAGCGCCAAAGTTGCGGTGCACCCGATTATATACTTACCAAAAAAGATATTCCTGTAGGTTTTATTGAAGCTAAAGACATAGCCGACAAAGACCTTGCAGGTGCTAAAAAAACAGGAAACAAAGAACAGTTTGACCGTTACAAGGCTTCGCTTAACAACCTAATTTTTACCGATTATTTAGATTTTCATTTGTACATAAACGGCGAGTTTGTAACAAGCGTAGCCATAGCCCGCCTCGAATTCCCCTCCTCTGGAGGGGTGCCCAACGGGCGGGGTGGTATTATTATCCCACTACCGCAAAACTTTTCTTCGTTTGAAAATTTATTAAAAGACTTTTGTACACACATTAGCCAATCCATTAAAAGCTCAAAAAAATTAGCTGAAATGATGGCGGGCAAAGCCCGCTTACTTTCCGAAGTAATTGAAAAAGCATTAACTAGCGACGAAACCCACAACGAAGACAGTACACTTAAAGACCAAATGAATGCCTTTAAGCAAATACTCATACACGACATTACACCCAAAGGCTTTGCTGATGTTTACGCACAAACCATAGCTTATGGTATGTTTGCGGCTCGTTTGCACGACCCAACACTACCAACCTTTAGCAGGCAGGAAGCCGCAGAACTTATACCCAAAACCAATCCGTTTTTGCGTAAATTGTTTGGCTACATAGCAGGCCCCGATATTGACGACCGTATAAAATGGATAGTAGATAGCCTAGTAGATGTGTTCCTAGCTTGCAATGTAGCCGAAATACTACAAAGCTATGGCAAGACTACCAAAATGGAAGACCCCATTATACATTTTTACGAAACCTTCCTAAGCGAGTACGACCCAGCCCTTCGTAAGGCACGTGGCGTGTGGTACACCCCTACACCAGTAGTAAACTTTATAGTGCGTGCGGTGGACGATATTTTAAAAACCGAATTTGACCTACCGCAAGGGCTTGCCGATAATAGTAAGATAAGTGTGCCTATTGGTAATGTACCACCCCGCCCGTTGGGCACCCCTCCAAAGGAGGGGAATAGCAGGGAGCAAATACAAGATGGAGATAGCAATACTGATAAAAAGAGAATAAAGAATAGTGTACCGCCTAGTAATTTACCACCCCGAAATTCCCCTCCACTTGCACTGAGCGGAGTCGAAGTGGTGGAGGGGTGCCCGCAGGGCGGGGTGGTTAAAAACCCACCACCCACAAAAGAAATACACCGTGTGCAACTACTGGACCCTGCTACAGGCACAGGCACGTTCCTTGCCGAAGTAGTAAAACATATACACAAAAAATTTGCAGGCCAGCAAGGTATATGGAGCAACTATGTAGAGCAACATTTGCTACCACGCCTCAATGGGTTTGAGCTACTAATGGCAAGCTACGCCATGGCACACTTACAGCTAGATTTATTACTTACCGAAACTGGTTACCGCCCTAGTTCGGGGGCGGGGGGCTTCCCCTCCGTTGGAGGGGTGCCCGCAGGGCGGGGTGGTTTAAACAGTAACAATTTAAACGCCCAACGCCTACGCATATACCTAACAAACAGTTTAGAAGAAAGCCACCCCGATACAGGAACTTTATTTGCCAACTGGCTAAGTACCGAAGCCAACGAGGCAAACCACATAAAACGAGATACACCCGTAATGTGCATAATAGGCAACCCGCCCTATGCCGTAAGTAGCACCAACAAAGGTGCGTGGATACAGAACTTAATTGGAGATTACAAAAAGAACTTAAAGGAGCGTAAAATAAACCTTGATGACGACTACATAAAATTTATACGTTTTGGGCAACATTTTGTTGATAAAAATGGGAGCGGAGTGTTAGCCTATATTTCCAACAATAGTTTTATAGACGGTATTACGCACCGCCAAATGCGTAAGCATCTATTACAAAGTTTTGATACCATATATGTGCTTGACTTGCACGGAAACGCTAAGAAAAAAGAAGTGTGCCCTGATGGTAGTGTCGACCAAAATGTGTTTGACATAATGCAAGGCGTAAGCATAAATATATTTGTAAAAACAGGCAAGAAAAAACCTAACGAACTAGGGCAAGTACTACACGCTAACCTACAAGGCAAGCGTGATTTTAAATATGATTATTTAACCGAAAACTCGTTAAAAACGATTGCGTGGAAAAAGTTAGCATACGATACAAACAATTATTTTTTTGTACCCAAAAATTTTGATGAGATTAAAAGCTATGAAAAAGGATTTAAGGTTGAAGATTTATTTGGCATAAAAAATTCAGGAGTAAAAACGGATAGGGACAGTCTATTTATTGATGATGATAAAAAAGAATTAGAAAAAAGGTTTGAAATTTTATTAAGTGGAAATGCTGATATCACGTTTAAAAATCATTATAGAGTAGAAGACTCAGGCAGTTATAAACTAACAGAGAAAATAAAAGGGAAACAATTTAACTCAAAGCATATTTATAAAATTCAATATCGTCCGTTTGATTTTAAATGGATTTATTATGATGAAAAACTAATAAGCAGACCAGCTTATTCTGTAATGAAAAATATGTTACAGCCAAATTTAGCACTCCTTTTTCCTAGACAAGCAATTACAGGATTTTTAGGTTTTTTTATTAGTAAGGGTCTTACAGATGTTAATTATACAGGTTCTGCGGGACAGTTTGGTGCAGGGTTACCTTTCCCCCTTTACCTTTACCCCAACCCAAGCGGTCAGCAGAGTTTGCTAGGTGCAAGCGGGGAGCTAACCACCCAGCATTCCCCTCCTACGGAGGGGTGGTCGCAGACCGGGGTGGTAAATAATGCGGCGGTTAATAATGCGGCGGTACAAAGTACCACCCCGCCCGTTGGGCACCCCTCCAAAGGAGGGGAATTACAGGGCGGAAATAAAGGAGGGGAATTACAGGGCGTGAATACAAATGGGGAATTGCACGGCGGAAATAAAAAAGAGGAATTACAGGGCGGAAATAAAGGAGAGGAATTGCAGGGCGGAAATAAAGGAGGGGAATTACAGGGCGTGAATACAAATGGGGAATTGCGAGGCGGAAACAAAGGAATTGAATTACAAAGAGTACCCAATCTAAACGCAGAAATAGTAAAGCAAATAGCAGAGAAGTTGGGTTTAACTTTTGTTAATGAAAAACAAACTAACCATAAAAACACTCCCGCCCAGCATTCCCCTCCTTTGGAGGGGTTGTCGCAGACTGGGGTGGTAAATAATGTGGTGGTAACTAACACGCCCAACACTACTTTCGCCCCAATAGACATACTAGACTACATTTATGCCGTATTGCACTCGCCAACGTACAGAGATAATTACAAAGAGTTTTTAAAAATAGATTTTCCCCGTGTGCCTTACCCCAAAGACCAAGACACGTTTTGGCAACTGGTAGCATTAGGCGCAGAGATACGTCAGTTGCATTTATTAGAAAGCGCAACCGTAGAAAACTACATTACGCAATACCCCATAAATGGTAATAACGTAGTAGGCAAAACACAGTTTGTAGCGCAAAACATTCACGCTCAGCATTCCCCTCCAAATAAAGTCCACCCAGTAAATAACAGTAAAAACATTCACGCCCAGCATTCCCCTCCACTCGCACTGAGCGGAGCCGAAGTGTTGGAGGGGTGTCTGCAAGACGGGGTGGTTAATAAGGAAACCCTAACCACAATTAACAACCAACACATTTACCGCAATTTTATTGATGATTTACCTTATAATTCAAATTTAAAACCATTATTAAAAGAAAAACGTAAGGCTGGCATTTTATCGGAAGTGTTATTTTGGCAGCAAGTACACAAAGGTAAATTTCATAACATTGATTTTGATAGGCAGCGAATTATAGGAAATTACATTGTTGATTTTTATGTAAAAACACTTGGCTTAGTTATAGAAATAGACGGTAGTAGTCACGATAACAAACAAGATTATGATAATGAGCGCCAACAATTTTTAGAAAGTTGTGGGTTAAAAGTATATCGCATTACTGATGACGACATGAAGCACAATATAGAGCTTGCTATGCTAGGCCTGCAACAGTACATTATAGAAACCTTTGGAGAAGAAAGCATAATTAAAAGCACAAATATTCACGCCCAGCATTCCCCTCCACTTGCACTGAGCGGAGCCGAAGTGGTGGAGGGGTGTCTGCAAGACGGAGTGGTTTTTAATACACTAGGCAAAGTGTATATAAACGACACCCAGTATTTTGATAACGTGCCACAAGTAGCATGGGAGTTTTATATTGGTGGGTATCAACCTGCACAAAAATGGCTCAAAGACCGTAAGCATCGTACACTTGAGTTTGATGACATACTCCATTATCAAAAAATAATAGTTGCCTTAACCAATACCCACAGACTAATGCAAGCAATAGATACAATAGCAATAGAGTAATTACTAAAAACAATTCAAACAAAAAGGCTATAATCTTACATCTAATTACTAAAATATTAACCAATGCCGCGCTATTTTATAGAGATAAGTTATAACGGAACACACTACTGCGGTTGGCAAACACAGCCCAATGGTGTAACGGTGCAGGAAATACTAGATAAAAACTTATCTGTACTACTGCGCACCACAATAGCTACAGTAGGAGCGGGGCGCACAGATACTGGCGTACACGCTACACAATTGTTTGCACATTTTAACTGTGATGAAATAAGCAGCTTACCCAAAACCATTAATTCGCTTAACCGTATGCTACCGCACGATATAGCCGTGCAAAATATACTGCCTGTAGGAGAGGGGGCGCACGCACGTTTTGATGCCATAGAGCGCACTTATCACTACTTTGTGCACAATTATAAAAATCCGTTTTTACAACACGGCTCTACGTTATTGTATGCTAATGTAAATGTGGAGGCAATGAATCAAGCGGCACAACTATTACTAAATTATACCAATTTTACTAGCTTCAGTAAATTACATACCAACGTTAAAACCAACAATTGCACTGTTACCAAAGCCCTGTGGACGGTAGAAAACAATCAGTTAAAATTTACTATTACCGCTAATCGTTTTCTGCGCAATATGGTACGTGCCATTGTAGGTACATTGTTAGATGTGGGCAAAGGAAAAATAGGAGTAGCGCAATTTGAACAAATAATCATTAATGAAAACCGTGCATTAGCCAGCGAATCGGCACCTGCTAAGGGTTTGTATTTGGTAGAAATAAAATACCCCGAAGGTTATTTTATGTAAATTAAAAGTTACCAGCAACCCAATCACGCCCAGCATTTTCCCAGTTGAGGGGTGCCTGCAAGGCGGGGTGGATTATAAACCTATCCTAACCAAATTTATTACCCACACATTTTGTTTTTAATTACTTTCGTAAACGTTAAAACAGCCACATTAGTTACTTATGAAAAGAACAGTATCCGAACAATTATTTGCTAAAGCAAAAACATATTTCCCAGGTGGAGTAAACTCTCCAGTACGAGCGTTTAAAAGTGTTGGTGGCACCCCCATATTTATAGAACGTGGCAATGGAGCACAAGTACACGATGCCGATGGTAACATCTATATAGATTATTGCTGCTCGTGGGGGCCATTAATTTTGGGGCACAACAATGCACGTGTACGCAACAGTATAATAGATGCGGTGCAACTAGGTACATCGTTTGGCGCACCTACACGCAAAGAAAATGAACTTGCAGAGTTAATACTTGGCTTTAATAAATACATACAAAAAATACGTTTTACAAGTAGCGGTACAGAAGCCGTAATGAGCGGAATACGCTTAGCACGTGGCTATACAGGTCGTGTCAAAATACTAAAGTTTGAGGGTTGTTACCATGGTCATTCCGATTCCTTATTGGTAAAAGCAGGCAGTGGTTTAGTAACCTTTGGCGAAACCAGTAGCGCAGGTATTCCTGAGAGTTTTGTAAAAGAAACCATAGTAGTTCCGTTAAATAATAAAGAGGCAATAATACAAGCGTTTGCGCAGTTTAAAGACCAAATAGCTTGCGTAATAATAGAACCTATACCTGCTAACAATGGTTTGTTATTGCAAACAAAAGAGTTCTTACAATTTTTGCGTGAGCAATGTACCGCCAACGGCACACTATTGTTTTTTGATGAAGTAATAAGTGGATTTAGAGTGTGTTTTTGCGGTGCTGCAGGCTTATACAACATACAACCCGATATAATTACGTATGGCAAAATAATAGGCGGAGGCTTGCCAGTAGGGGCTTATGGAGCAAGTAACGAAATTATGGCGAGTATAAGTCCTGATGGACCTGTGTATCAAGCAGGTACACTAAGCGGCAATCCAGTAGCTATGAGCGCAGGTATAGCACAGCTTACAGAGTGTTTAAAGCCTAATTTTTATGCCGACTTAGAAACCAAAACCAATTATATGGTAAATAAAATTAAAGATGCTTTTGCGCACGAAACGCCCTTCTTTACATTTTATACCATTGGTTCTATATTTTGGATTGCATTTAGCACAACACCTATTACCACCGCCGAAGCCATAGACGCTGACAGTATGAAACATTTTAGAATATTACACGCCGAATTAATAAATCGTGGCATATACATAGGCCCAAGTGGCTACGAGGTAGGCTTTATAAGCGAAGCGCACACTTACCCACAGTTAGACGAAACCGTAACCGCTTTTGTAGAAGCCTTACATGTAGTTAAAGCCAACATGCAACAACCAGCATAACAGTAGTGAACAACTACATAAAATATATAGTGGCTGGAGTTATTGCTTTTTACATTTTAGTAAATTGTATTAGTCCACCTACCGTAAATGAAGATACCGCTTGTGGTTTATTGTGTTTAAAAAATATGATTAACGGTGGTAGTTTTAATACTATTGCCGTACCTAATGCTAGTAACATAGCGTTAGATAAAGAAGTGTTTGTAGCAGCCTGGACTCCCCTCTCTTACTTAGTTACAGCACCATTGGTATATGTAGGGGTGAGTATTAAAAACGCATGTTTACTCATCAGTTTACTTAGCCTAATTGTAGGTTGTGTGGGTATATTCAAACTCTTACTTTATTTTAAATTATCGCCACGCATTGCTTGGGCTACATTGCTCGTGGTTATAACGTGCAGGAGTAATTTTAATACCAACTATTACAATATATTACTTGCCGAAACACTTGTGTTTGCTACCCTTCCGTGGTTTGTATTAGTCAGTATTTATTTAACTAACAAACAAAACGAAGGCAAGTTTACACGCAATTTTGTAACGTTTGCTACGCTATGTTTTGTTATGATAATGATAAAACTAACCATGATAATAGCCTGCGGTGCTATGGTAGTATATATAGCGTTAAATAGTGTTAAGCACCGCCAATTCAGTAATGTAGCGGTAATGGTGTTAGCGTTTAGTGTTGCACTTATTGGGTTTAAATATTTGTATCAAAGCAAAGGTGTAGATACTTCTATACTTAAAGGTGGAGTGTATGTACATACCAAATACGAAAACGTGTTTGTAGCAAGCGCATCGCCTATAGCCAGCATATTTAACCTTACCGATTTGGAAGACGATAAACTTCCTGCACAAATAAAAAATACATTTGTAACCAACAAGCCCATTATATTGCTAATGCTAAGCGTTGTGGTTGTGTTGCTACTTTATTTTTATGGTAAACAAATACAAGCGCAACACCATGCGTATGTGCTATTGGTACTGTGTTTTTATGCCGTGTATAGCGTTGTGTTTTTTTATTTTGCGATGAATGAAAACGCAATAGATTTTAATTACCGCCACTTTAGGTTTGTTACTATTTTGTTTATACCACTTTTTATTTTGCTTATTGACGCACTAAGTAATAAGTACATACGTGCAACTTGTTATACATGTATAGCGTTATTGGTAATGTATGGCTTGGGTACATTTAGCTACAAAAAATTAATTGTAAACAAACGTAATCCAGTTGCGCGTAGTGGTTTTGCTATGAATTATACTGACGTTGCTGCGCTTAATTATTTGCACCACATTGATGATTCGTTACGTACGGGTAATAATTTAATAATGGTTACAAACCCCGAGTTAGCATTAGAAATAATGCACAACCGACAAATGGTTAGTTTGCAATATTACTCATCAGGGCTTAAATATGGTTGGTTACAACCACACTATTACGGCAGTGTAGATAACTTGTATGTGTTTGCCGAAAAATTATTTTTAAACACATCGAGCCAAGAGCAAATGTTAAGTACCTTGTTCCAAAATTACACACTACAGCCTATTAAAACATTTGATAAAATAATAATATATAAAGGCATAAAAAAATAATATGACAACACTCCTTAAATTTAGCATAACAGCCGCAACTCTTGTTATTACAGCATGTACATCATCAACTAATAAAGAAACACTAGCCCAAAAAGATAGTGTTGCGTTAAGTGTACCACCTATAATAGTGCCCGACAGTATAGATATACAAGGGCATAGAGGTTGCCGTGGGTTGTACCCCGAAAACACTATTGCGGCATTTATACACGCTATGGAGTTGGGCGTAACTACACTAGAAATGGACATAGTAACCACCATAGACCGCAAGCTAGTAGTAAGTCACGAGGCTTATATGCGCTCTGAAATATGTATAGGACTTGCGGGTAACTCCATCAATTTAGTTAACGAAAAAGAGTTTAATATTTATAAAATGAATTACGATTCGGTTGCGCAATACGACTGCGGAAGCAAGTATGCCGCACGTTTTCCCGACCAAAAAAAGTTGGTGGAGCACAAACCATTATTACGCTCGGTATTGCTTAAAGTAGTAGAATATTGCACCACACACAATGTACCTGTACCACAATTTAATATTGAAATAAAAACAGATGTAGAGGGCGATGATATATTTCACCCCAATCCTGCAATAGTGGCGCAGCTCTTATACGACGAGTTACACAAGCTAAAAATGCTAGAAACGGTAACCGTGCAATCGTTTGATGTGCGTGCATTACAAGCCTTTAAACGTATTGATAGTAACGTACCCATATCACTATTGGTGGAAAACAAATTATCATTGGAAGAAAACTTGGCGCAACTTCGTTTTATGCCACAAATATACAGTTGCGATTATGCCTTAGTAACCCCCCAATTAATAAGCAATGCGCATGCACGTCACATAAAGGTAATACCCTGGACAGTAAATGAACAAGCTGATATGCTTATCCTTATTGGCTACGGAGTTGATGGTATAATTACCGATTATCCAAACCGAATAACACATCAAAAAACACCAATTACGAATTAATAATTACATTTAAAAAAATGTTTACTATTAAAATTAAGAGTAATAAATAGTTGCTCTCTCACTCACTTACATTGCCTGACTATAGTGTCGCCCAAGCCTTTTATGTCTAATAAACTTAATGTCTAAACTTGCTGCCGAAGATAAATTTTTTGACCTCTCAGATTACGGAAGAACCCTTGGTAAATTATTTGCCAACCAACTAAAACACACCTCGTTTACACCCATACATGTAACGCTACTCTTTGGCGCATCGGGGCTTGTGGCTATATATTGCTTAGTGCAACACTGGTACTATTGGGCTTCATTTTTTATTGTATTAAAATCTATTATTGATGCTGCCGATGGCGAGTTAGCACGCTTAAAAAACACACCCTCGTATGTAGGCAGGTATTTAGATAGCTGCTTTGATATAGTACTTAATTTTTTGTTTTTAATAACTATTGGTTATGTGTGCAACGCTTCGTTATTGCTTACGTTAGCAGCATTTGTAAGTATACAATTGCAAGGCACGTTATACAATTATTATTATGTAATATTAAGGCATGCTTCGGCAGGAGGAGATGTTACCAGTAAAGTTTTTGAACACCAAGCTCCCATTGCATTACACGGCGAAAGTCAGCAGGCGGTAAATATACTCTTTGCTATATACACCATTGTTTACGGTGGGTTTGATAAGGTTATACACCTGCTCGACGCTGATGCGTACAAAGCTAAAACGTTTCCTAATTGGTTTATGACTTTAGTATCTATGTATGGTTTGGGCTTTCAATTATTAATTATAGCGGTGTTGTTACCCTTGGGTGGCATAAAATATATACTTCCGTTTTTTGTAGCATATAATGTGTTTATACCTGTACTTATACTAGTGCGTAAAGTGGTGTTAAGGGTAGTGTAGTTGCTATTATTTAATAGTACAATAAACTTGTATGTAATGATAAGAACAATCGGGCCAAAAAAAAACACTTGTAAAAGCTTTCATTATCAAGCATTATACAAATGAATATATTTTTTATAATTACAATGGTACATTTCAAATACAATCATTAAACCAAGTTGTTTTAACACATATAAACATTTATTCGTTAACGGGGGCAACTGCTCAAAACAGTTCCTGTAAATAATAATTTGCCAATAAATATAGATGTGAGCCAATTAGCAAAAAGACAGTATTATGCCCAAATAAATCCCCAAAATAGTACACACACCGAACGTTTTGTGGTGGAGTAAACCACTTCCCAAATTTAGTTTTATTTTTTGTGTAAAAAGTTTTATACTTTGGCATTAAACCCTACATTTGCACAAAATCATAAAATTAAGTAATTCAAATGCGTTTAGCCTTACAAAAGTTTTTAATTGCCGTTTCCACACTACTTTTAATTAATTCGGGTGACCTTATTGCACAGCACGAAACCACCGAAACACAAGTAGAAACTACC
>JACMRI010000052.1 GCA_014376525.1 Bacteroidia bacterium
ATTTTATGTACAATACCAATAATAAAAAAGCATAAAAAACTTAAAAACACATACATACGTATAGGCTCTAAATACCGCTGACGACGACCTCCTAAAAACTCTTTAGTTAAAAACCCTGGCTTAAATAATAAGGGAATTATAGTCCCAAAAAATTTAGAATCGAAATGTGTTATATCATTAAAAAAATGACTTACTAAATGCCAAAAAGTATCGTGATGCTCTATATTTTCTTGCCCACACGCATGGCAGTAACGCCCGCTTAATTGTTGTCCACAATTTAAACAATCTTTTTTCTCGCGCTCTTTAAATAGTCGTACTGGAGTATAAGTCGTTTTCATTTATTATGTAATACTAAGCCGTTTGGCTTTTACCTTTATTCATCATTTTGGTAACGCTAACTATCACTGCATTTGCATCAATATTACATTCGGCATATAACTGGGCTGGTTCTCCGTGTTCAATCCATTCGTCCTTAATACCCAAGCGAGTAACTTGTGCCGTGTAATTATTATCAACCATAAATTCTATAACAGCACTACCCATACCACCCATAATACAACCGTCCTCAATCGTTATTACTTTGCTAAATTTAGTAAACACTTCGTGTAGTAATAACTCGTCTATAGGTTTAGCAAAACGCATATCATAGTGTGCAACACTTATACCTTGTTTTACAAGGGTTTCAATGGCTTTAGTAACTTCGTTGCCAATATGGCCTATGCTTAATACTGCTATATCATTACCATCTTTTACTTTGCGTCCTGTGCCTATTTTGAGTAGTTTAAATGGTGTTTTCCAATTTACCATAACGCCATTACCACGTGGGTAGCGTATGCTAAACGGACCATGATTTTCGGCTTGTGCAGTGTACATAAGATTGCGCAATTCTTCCTCGTTCATAGGTGCACTTACTATCATATTAGGAATGCAGCGGAAGTACGCTATATCAAACGTACCGTGGTGTGTAGGGCCATCGGCACCAGCAAGCCCACCTCTATCCAAACAGAATATTACATGTAATTTTTGCAAAGCAACATCGTGTACTACTTGATCGTAAGCACGCTGCATAAACGAGGAGTAAATATTACAAAACGGTATCATACCTTGTGTAGCCATACCGGCGCTAAATGTAACCGCATGTTGCTCGGCTATACCTACGTCAAACGCACGTGTAGGCATGGCTTTCATCATTATATTAAGCGATGAACCTGATGGCATTGCGGGAGTTATACCTACTATTTTATCATTCATTTCGGCAAGCTCTACTATGGTGTGCCCAAACACTTCTTGATATTTGGGAGGTTGTGGAGATGCTGATGTAACTTTTATAATTTCGCCAGTGTCCTTGTTAAACAAACCTGGCGCGTGCCACACTGTTTCGTTTCCTTCTTCGCTAAACTTATAACCCTTGCCTTTTTTAGTAAGTACGTGCAGTATTTTAGGTCCTGGAATATCTTTTAAATCGGCTAATACTTTTTGCAAATAATCTACATCGTGACCGTCTACTGGACCAAAATACCTAAAGCTCAACGATTCAAACATATTGCTTTGCGATAGCAACGAAGTTTTTACAGCGTTCTCTATCTTGCTTGCTATCTCTTGTGCATTAGGTCCAAATTTTGATACTTTGCCCAATAAATCCCATATTTTATCTTTAGCTTTATTATATGTTTTTGAAGTAGTAATATCTGTTAAATATTCTTTTAACGCCCCTACATTAGGGTCTATACTCATACAGTTATCATTAAGCACTACAAGCAAGTTACTGTTTTCTACACCTGCATGGTTTAGTGCCTCAAACGCCATACCTGCCGTCATTGCGCCATCGCCTATTACGGCTATGTGCTGGCGATTATCATTTTGCAAACGGTTAGCTACCGCCATACCCAAAGCTGCACCAATACTGGTACTTGAGTGGCCTACACCAAAAGTGTCATACTCACTTTCGCTACGTTTAGGGAAGCCTGATAAACCTTTATACACACGCTGTGTAGCAAAGTTGGCTCTTCGTCCTGTAAGTATTTTGTGACCGTAGGCTTGATGTCCCACATCCCACACCAATTGGTCGGTTGGAGTGTTAAACACGTAGTGCAATGCTACCGTAAGTTCTACTACACCAAGGCTTGCGCCAAAATGCCCACCTTTGGTTGACACTACATCTATAATGTATTGGCGCAACTCGTCGCACACTTGTTTTAATTGACGCTCGTTTAACTTGCGCAAATCGTGCGGAGTTACAATGTTTTCTAATAATGGTCCTGCTTTAATTTCCATACTAAATGTGTGTGCTAAAAAAATTTATTTTCCTTTTAAACTATCTGAATTAAATGCCAGTGGTAGCAAATCGAAAACGCTTTCGGTCATCCATATTTCGTCGTTGTCGCAGGTCATATACACTTTTATTTTTTGTTTTTGTTTGTACTCGTATTCCGCTAACGCTTGTCGGCACGAGCCACAGGGCGTTATAGGTTGTATGAGTTTGTAGTTGGGCGAAAATGCCGATAAAAAAACCGTAACCACTTTGGCTGTGGGATATAGCGCTGATGCGCTAAAAACGGCTACGCGCTCGGCACACATAGCACTTGGGTAGGCTGCATTTTCTTGATTATTACCCAATACTATTTTACCATTATCCAATAACAAAGCGCAACCTACATTAAACAGAGAGTAGGGCGCGTAGGCTTGCGTAGCAGCTTGTTTGGCATTAGTAAATAACTCTTGCTCTTGCGCTGATAGTGCCTTTACATTTGCAAATACTTGGTACTGGGTTGTTATGGTTTTTATAGTGGTGTTCATATTTTAAATGGAGGCAACTGATTACGATAACTGAATATTATTAATGGTAAAATTACCATAATATTTTATTTAATTAACTAAAGAAAATACTATCAATTTGAAGCGTGTTTTGACTATAAGTTTTTTTGTAAAAAATCAAACATTTTAGTGTATAAATGTAAGCGAGTATTTTCGCCCGATATGCCATGTGCTTTATTGGTATATATCATCTGGTCGAACGGTTTGTTAGATTTTACAAGGGCTGCACTCATTTCCATGGAGTTTTGCACGTGCACATTATCATCGGCACTGCCGTGTACTAATAGGTATGCACCTTTCAAACTATCGGTAAAATTTATGGGAGAATTATCGTCGTAACCCTTAGCGTTATCTTGTGGTGTAAGTAGGAAACGCTCCGTATAAATACTATCATAATAACGCCAGTTAGTAACAGGTGCAACGGCTATACCCGCTTTAAAATAAGCCGATCCTTTGGTCATACACAAGGATGTTAAATATCCGCCAAAACTCCAGCCCATACAGGCTATACGTGTTTTATCTACATAAGGTAATGTACCTAAATATTTTGCTACTTCTATTTGATCTTCCACTTCTAATTTACCTAAATTTTTGTACGTAGCTTTTTTAAATGCGTTGCCTCTATTGGGCGTACCTCTATTATCAACACATACTACAATGTAACCTTTTTGTGCCAAAAACTGATGCCACCAATAGTTTGCTCCGCCCCATTCGCTTTCTACTTCGGCTTTGCCTGGTCCACCATAATAGGTTTGAAACACTGGGTATTTTTTATTTGCATCAAAGTTGGTAGGTTTTACCATGTAACCGTTTAGTAGCGTGCCGTCAGTAGCTTTTACTATTATCATTTCTACTGGGCTTGTGTTTATGGTTTTTATGGTGGATAGTAGTGTTGCATTATCTTCTAACACACGTACTGTTTTGCCTGTTTTAGTTTCGTACAATGCAACATTATAGGGAACGCCAAATGCACTGTTGGTGCATATAAAATAAGCATAGTTAGCACTAAAACTAACCGTATTAGCCCCCTGCTTAGAGGTAATTTGGCGTTTGTTAGCCCCATTAAAATCTATTACATAGGTATGGTCTTCGCTTGGGTGTACTTCGGTACTGCTGTAATAAATAAGTTTGTTTTTTTCGTCTATGCCATGTAGTTTTTTTACGTCAAAATTACCCTTGGTAATAAGACTTTTAGCACCTGTGGCATAGTCGTAATTGTATAAATGTATGTAGCCATCTTCGTCAGAAAGCAATATTACATTTTTGCCGTCGGTGGTGGGATAAAAAAAGTTTTCTTGTCCTTCGCTTATGTCTATGTATTTCTCATCGGTACGTGTGTACCACTTATTGGCTTTGCCATTGGTGGCATCAACAGTATAAATATCTAATTTGTTTTGTGCCCTATTTAGCGTGCTTACCATAAGCGTGCCCGATTGATGCCACGCTATGCGAGGTATATATTCGTACTGCGCAGCATCAATATTAACTTTGATAGTTGTACCTTTTTCAATGTCAAAAATATGTATTGTTACTACACTATTTTTTTCGCCTGCTTTAGGGTATTTAAATTTATTATCAGCTGGGTATAGGCCATTAAACATAGTCATATTAAATTCTTTTACCTCACTTTCATCAAATTTAAAATAGGCTATTTTTTTACCGTCGTTACTCCAATAAAATGCTCTATCAAACCCAAATTCCTCTTCATATACCCAATCGGTAGTGCCGTTTATTATGTTGTTGCGCTTACCGTCAAACGTTATTTGTTGTGCTGTGTTTGCGCCTATTTTTTTCACAAACAAATTATTTTTTTGCACATAAGCAATGGCGCTACTTTGCGGGTTAAATGCGGGCAGTTGTTGTTTTATTACATCGTCTAACAATTCTACTTTGTTGGTTGATAGGTCCACTACTACATAAGCTGCATCAAACGAATGACGGTATATTTGGCTACGATTAGTAGTAAGTATTAATTTCGTTTCTTTAGCATCAAACAAATAATCATCAAACAAAATTTCTTCGTTATTTATAGGGTTGTGCAACGTAGCCGATGATAGTAAGGTAGCTGTTTTTTTGCCAGTTTTATAATTGTATTTGTTTATAACTGCATGTTCGCCATCGTCTTCCAACACAGTATAATGCTCACCATCATTCATATTATTAAGCCCATCTATGTTTTTGGCTCTTAACTTACTGCCTTTCCAAATATCCTCTATCGTAATATTTTGTTTTTGTGCTCGTGTAGTTGTTGTGACCAACATGAGTATTACTATTATTAATTTTGACACTTTCATTTTTTAGTTTTTGTAATAATTATGGTTACACGAATGTAGTCTATTACTGTATGAAAAAACAAAAAAAGTGCTACAATTTAATACTGTCATACTCTTTTTTTTTTGCTTGTTAATAGGTAGATAAAAACGGTTATTCACTTTTATTTTATTACGACAATTGGTTTGTTTAAACGTTGATTACCAATTGTAAAAATGTAATCACCATTGGCTACAACTTTAATATTTAATTCGTTTAACACAATGTTAAATTCTTTAACTAACTTTCTATACATAGTAAGTAAACTAATTTTGTTATTATTGACATTGCTTTCTATTTGTAATGTATTAGTTGCGAGATTAGTATAAATGCTCATTTAGTTTGCATTTTTATTTTTATAAAACAAAATAGGTAAAATATTAACCTATATAAAAGGACTTTCTGTTGCTTTACAGCCCAATACAAGCGGGCAACTTATGAAGCTACTAATCATTTCCTTTTCTAATTCTACATTAACAGTTAGAATTTTCTTTGCCAGCTAACAAACAAGCACTCCATGTTTGGTGTACGCAAAAAATTAGGATTGTACACGAAAATTGTATGCTGGTATATCTATCAGGTTTTAAAATGCCAGCATTTACAGTCCATATTTTATTTAATACATTAGTAGATGAACCATTGCAGTTTTGAGGCCATGCAGACCATGCATAAGCCTTATTTTAATGTACACTTAATTTTTCGTTATTGGTTGATGTTACTCAACTTTTATTTAAGGTACTTATTTTATCAAATAATGTTTTTTTAATTATTGCTAAGTCCATCTCATTGTTTACATTTGCACAAGCAAAAAACAAACCCTTATGTCAAATCCAATAAAAATTTTTACAGGTACAGGTACACGTTATTTATCGGAGCAAATAGCAACTTCATACGGTACTAATTTAGGTAATGTTATACGCACTAATTTTAGCGATGGCGAGTATCAAACTAGCTTTGAAGAAACTGTACGTGGTTGCGATGTATTTATTATACAATCTACGTTTCAGCCAACTGATAATTTGTTTGAATTATTGCTAATGGTTGATGCTGCTAAACGTGCATCGGCACATAAAGTAATAGCTGTAATGCCTTATTTTGGCTGGGCCAGGCAAGACCGCAAAGACAAACCTCGTGTAGCTATTGGTGCTAAATTAGTTGCCGATTTGTTAGCTGCAGCAGGAGTGGATAGAGTTATGACGATGGATTTACATGCCGACCAAATACAAGGGTTTTTTAATGTTCCAGTTGATCATTTGTACGCATCAACTTTGTTTTTGGATCACATACGTAGCTTAAAATTAGACAACTTAATAATAGCCGCACCAGACATGGGTGGTAGCAAGCGTGCCAACGCTTACGCCAAACACCTGGGTTGCGATATAGTTATATGCTATAAACAACGCTCAGCTGCCAACGTAATAGACAGCATGACGGTAATAGGCGAAGTAGAAGGTAAAAACGTAATAATAGTAGATGATATATGCGACACCGCAGGCACACTTACCAAAGCGGCAGATATGATGATGCAAAAAGGTGCATTGAGCGTTCGTGCAGTGTGTACACACGCAATATTAAGTGGCGAGGCATATGAAAACCTCGAAAAATCGGCCATTAAGGAATTAGTAGTAACAGACACTATACCACTAAAGCAACATAGCGATAAAATAAAAGTAGTATCGGTAGCTAACTTGTTTGCCGATGTAATAAATCGTGTAAATTCGCACGAAAGTATTAGTTCGCATTTTATATTTTAAAAATAATACATTTGCACAACAATTAACAATAACAACAAACAAAAATAATGAAAACAATATCATTGAGCGGTTCGTTACGCGCGGACGTAGGAAGTACAAATGCTAAAGCAGTGCGCTTGGCAGGTCATGTGCCTTGTGTAGTATACGGAGGTAAAGACCAAAAGTTTTTTCAGGTGGATTTACGCCATATTGAAAAATGTTTAACAACACCTGAAGTGTACTGTTTTAACTTAGATATAGCTGGCGAAAAGCGCAGTGCTATAGTACAAGAAGTACAGTTTCACCCAATAACAGATGCTATAACACACGTAGATTTCTTGGAAGTTGATGCTAAAAAAGCAATACGTATTGGTTTACCATTTAAGATAGTAGGTAACTCGGAAGGGGTAAAAGCAGGGGGTAAATTGGTAAAAGGTTTACGTAAGATTAAAGTAGAAGGTTTTCTAGAAAACATTCCAGATACGATTGAAGTTGACGTAACTGCATTAAACATTGGTAATTCAGTAAAAATTAAAGATCTAAAATTAGATAACGTAAAATTATTAGATGGTCCAAATGTTGTTGTTGCTCGTGTTGAAATGACTCGTGCTGCAGCTGCCGCTGCCGCCGAAGCTGCTAAAACTGCTTCTACACCACCAAAAAAGAAAAAATAATTAGCTGATTTAGCAACAAATCAAAAATTAAATTAAAAAGGGTTTAAAAATCAATACTGATTTTTAAACCCTTTTTAATAAAATAACTTTTTGATTTCGGTAATTAAAAAAATAGTTATTCAATTATTCTTCAGTAATAGTTATGCTATATTCTTCCATAATTTGATTGCACAATAATTTTTTGCAAGCATCGTCGGCAGCAGTAGTAGCAAGGGCTACCGAAGCAGCTTTTATTTGCAAAGTAATGTGTTTGCCTATGCGCACATTGCTTATTTGTGGCAAGCCTATATTAGTCATACTTTGTGTTACGGCTTTACCTTGTGGGTCTAACAAGGCTTTGTGAGGCATTATGTTTATGTGCGCTATGTAGTTCATTGTATTAGTTTGGGATTAATGTTAAAGTATTATTGAGCTAATAATTATTATGCAACCGTATTGCCTTATTCTACCACCACACCCATATTACAAAACTTATCAATACGTTGGTTGATGCGCTCTTCTGGGTTTATAGCGTCTAGTTCTTTAAGGTATGTTATTATATGTTGCTTTACTATTTGATGGGCTTCGGGTATGTTATTATGCGCGCCACCTATGGGTTCGGGTATTATAGCATCTACTAACTTATTTTCTAACATATCTTTTGCAGTAAGTTTTAAGGCTTCGGCAGCGGTTTCTTTATTGTCCCAATTGCGCCATAAGATAGATGAGCACGACTCTGGCGAAATAACCGAGTACCAAGTGTTTTCCAGCATACACACTTTATCACCCACACCTATTCCTAATGCTCCGCCCGATGCTCCTTCGCCCAATATTATGCATATAACAGGCACTTTAAGTTGCGCCATTTCAAATATATTGCGTGCAATGGCCTCGCCTTGACCTCGCTCTTCGGCTTCTAAACCTGGGTAGGCGCCTGGGGTATCTATAAACGTTACAATGGGTTTATTAAATCGTTCGGCTAACTTAAACAAGCGCAATGCCTTGCGATAGCCCTCTGGGTTGGCCATACCAAAGCGGCGTATTTGACGCATTTTAGTATTAATGCCTTTTTGCTGTCCTACAAACATTACGGTACGTCCGTCTATCTGTCCAAAACCGCCTATCATGGCTTTATCATCGCCTACGGTACGGTCGCCGTGTAGTTCTATAAATGTATTATCGCTTACGGCGTCCATGTAGCTAAGCGAGTACGGACGGTCTGGGTGGCGGCTTGCCTGCACACGTTGCCACGCACTAAGGTTAGCGTATATTTCTTTGCGTGTAGTTATAATTTTAGCTTCTAATTCGGCTACTGCCGATGCTACGTCTACTTGTGTTTTTTCGGCAGTTTCGTTTAGTTGTTCTAACTGCTCCACGAGTAATTGTATTGGTTTTTCAAATTCTAAATAGGTCATATAATGTTGTATTATTTAGTTATTTGTAAGGTTTGTTTTTCCAGCAATAATTTTTTGATACTTGCATTCATTTGGTGCAAATTCGTGTAATGATTTTGAGATATTACCGAAGAACTTTCAATGGCACGAGGACCTTCAATTGTCCAATCGCTCACGTTTTTTTTATCAAAACGACAAGTGTTACAAATAAATTCTTCAATTTCGCCATATTTATCTTTACGCCCTGTTACACGTATAACTTCATTTGCTTTTTGCCACACTACAGTTTTACCACAGCATTTATCGCAATTGCGGTGTGCATCCATTGGTTTAAGAAACCATACACGATTAGCAAAGCGAGCAGTTCGGTCGGTTAATGCGCCTACGGGGCATACATCTATAACGTTTCCACTAAAATCGTTATCAATTACATTTTCTATATAAGTAGAAATTTCGGCATGGTCGCCACGGCTTATTACTCCATGTACACGTCCATTGGTTATTTGGTTAGCAGTGTAAACACAACGATAACAAAGGATACAGCGGTTCATGTGTAGCTTTATTTTTTCGCCAATATCTATCATATCAAAAGTACGACGTTCAAACTCATAACGAGTACGTTGTAGGCCGTGTTCGTAACCAAGGTCCTGCAAGCTACATTCGCCAGCTTGATCGCACACTGGACAATCTAATGGGTGATTAATTAATAAAAATTCTACCACACCACGGCGTGCTTCAAGCACTTCGGGGCTAGTAATGTTTTGTACTATCATACCGTCTTGCACAGGTGTAGAGCACGATACCACCAACTTAGGCATAGGGCGTGGGTCTTTAGCCGAACCCGCTGTAACTTTTACTAAGCATGTGCGACACTTACCGCCACTGCCTTGTAACTTACTGTGGTAGCACATTGCGGGGGGAACGCTTTCGCCTCCCATCATACGTGCTGCATTTAGTATGGTTGTTCCATCAGGAACTTCTATTTCAATATTATCAATGGTTACTTTTGCCATGGGTATTAAGTACTATTTTTTAGTTGTACAAATTTATCAATTTGTATTAATTAAAGGCAACTTGTTTTAAGTAATATTAATGAAAAATAATAATTGTGCCTTTTTTAAATAAACAAACCCTATGTAAGCAAATGTTTACATAGGGTTTGCTGTAATTTAATAATGTAATTATAAACCTAATAATACTTCTTGTGGATCTTTAGCACCAAATAATATTCGGGTTGGATTTTCGCACATTTCTTTTACTTTAACCAAAAACCCTACTGACTCTCGTCCGTCTATTACCCTGTGGTCGTAGCTAAGGGCCACATACATCATAGGACGTATTTCTACTTTGCCGTTTACTGCTATTGGGCGCTCTACAATGTTGTGCATACCTAATATAGCTACTTGTGGCGGATTAATGATAGGTGTACTCATTAACGAACCAAATACACCACCGTTGGTAATGGTAAAAGTTCCGCCTGTCATATCATCTACCGTAATTTTATTATCACGTGCTTTTAGGGCTAAAGCCTTAATACCCGATTCAATGCCTGCAAGGCTCATCATTTCGGCATTGCGTAATACAGGCACTACCAAACCTTTGGGTGCGCTTACTGCTATGCCTATGTCAGCGTATTTATGATATACTATTTCTTCGCCGTCTATCATAGCATTTACAGCAGGAAACAAGCCTAATGCCTCGGTTACGGCTTTGGTAAAAAAGCTCATGAAACCAAGGTTTGTGCCATGTTTTTCTTTAAACTTATCTTTGTATTTATTACGCAATTCCATTATTGCGCTCATATCTATTTCGTTAAATGTAGTAAGCATAGCCGTTTCCTGCTTTACGCTAACTAAACGTTGTGCTAATTTTTTGCGTAAAGGGGTCATTTTTACACGCTCCGTATTACGCTCGCCCACCCACGTATTAGTGGCTGCTTGCTTATCAAAACCTTTTGCCATAGCGGCTGCTACATCTTGGTTGGTAATGCGCCCACCTTTGCCCGAACCACTTACTTGATCAGCATTAATATTGTTTTCGGCCATTGTTTTGGCTGCTGTTGGGCTTGGTGTACCACTAGCATAACTGGTACTTGTAGGTATTGCTGCTGTAGCTATTGGCACTTGCGCTACTGTAGCTACTGGCACTTGCGCTGCTGTAGCTACTGGCACTTGCGCTGCTGGTACTGCTTTGGTTTCTGCAATAGGTGTTGCAGTTACTTCTGGTGCTTTTGCATCGGTATCTACTTTACATGCTACGTCGCCTACTTTTACTGTATCGCCTTCGGCAGAAATTAGCATAACTGTGCCTGCGTGCTCTGCATTAAGCGTAAGAGTAGCTTTGTCGGAATCTACTTCGGCAAGTTCTTGGTCTTTTTGAACGTAATCGCCGTTTTTAACTAGCCATTTGGCTATTACTACTTCTGTAATAGATTCTCCCGGACTGGGTACTTTTAAATCGATAATAGGCATAAGAATAGATTTTTATATTTTACCACAAAACTATAAAAAAATGTGGGGTAGTGCAACGCTATTTTTTAGCGTACGCAAAATAAACCCGACTCTAAGTTTTTTTTAGACTTTTTTAAGTCTTTTTAGAAATTTACTCGCATATATAAAATCGTACAACTCATCGTTGGTAGTATCTAACACTTGTTGTTTATGCCCTTCCCACCATACTTGCCCTTCATGTAGGTAAATAATATTATCTCCAATTTCTATTACGGAGTTCATGTCGTGGGTTATAATTACGGTAGTCATTTTAAACTCTTCGGTAACATTACTTATAAGCTCATCTATTACGGTAGACGTATGTGGATCTAGCCCTGAGTTAGGTTCATCACAAAACAAATACTTAGGGTTTACGGCTATGGCACGTGCTATGGCAACACGTTTTTTCATACCACCACTAATTTCCGACGGATATAGTTTGTTAGCGTTTTCCAAATTAACTTTTTCTAAACAAAAATTAACTCTGTCTTTTATCTCGTTGGGAGTCATGGTACTAAACATTTGTAGCGGAAAGCGTATGTTTTCTTCTACCGTTTGCGAATCAAACAATGCCGAGCCTTGAAACAACATTCCGAACTCTCTGCTAAATGTTTTACGTTGTTTGATAGATAGTTCCGAAAAGTTAGTATTGCCATAAAATACAGCTCCACTATCTGGCTCAAGTAGACCTACCATACATTTTAGCATTACCGATTTTCCACCGCCACTACCGCCTATTATAAGGTTGCATTTGCCTTCTTCAAGTTTTACGTTTATGTTTTTTAGTACTTGTTTTGTACCAAACGATTTGTTTAAGTTACGTAGTTCAATCATTGGTTTACACTAATAATAATTGTGTTAGTATATAATTAAAGACCAAAATAAGCACACTAATATATACCACTGCTTTGGTTGATGACTGCGCTACTTCTACAGCACCACCCTTGGTATAATAACCATAAAATGACGATACTGAAGATATTAAAAATGCAAATATAAACGATTTTATTAAGGAATAATACACGTTAAATACCTTAAAATTGTGAGTTATACCATATATGTATTCGTACGAACTTACTGCACCCGATAATACACCAAATATCCAACCGCCCAATATTGCTAAAAACATACTTATGGTTATTAAGAAAGGAAACATAATGGTACACGCCAATATTTTGGGTAAAGTCATATATGCTGCTGAGTTCACGCCCATTATTTCTAATGCATCCAATTGCTCGGTTACACGCATTGTGCCCATTTCCGAAGCTATGCTTGAACCTACTTTCCCTGCTAATATTAAACTTATAATAGTTGGCGAAAGTTCTAGTATAATGGTATCTCGAGAGGCTACACCCACAGCGTATAGAGGTATCCAAGGGCTTTCGAACCCAAAGGCCGATTGTAAAGTAATAACAGCACCCATAAATATAGAGATAAATGCCACTATGCCTAACGAGCCTATTGCCAAAGAATCTACCTCAATAAAAAACTGACGTTTGTACATACCCCACTTTTCGGGCTTGCTAAATACACGCTTCATAAATATGCCGTATTTACCAATGTTGTACAAATAATTGCTAATCGTACTCATGCCTATTATTTACTTTCTTTTTTACCACCAAATATCGAAAAATTTACGTAACGACTTGGGTGCTCTTTAATATCTATGAATAGTTTATCCAAATCTTTGGCCGAAGTATTTAAGTTGTTGTACAGTGTGTCATCCTTTATTAGCTTGCCTAGTGTGCCTTTGCCCGAATTTATTTGGTTTAATGTTTTGGTTAATTCTGCCAAAGATTTATCTGCATTAGCAATAGTAGATTTTAAATTACTTTTAGCCAACGAATCCGTCATTAAAGCTGCATTTTTCATTATAGCTGTAAGATTATCTTGATTGTTGCGCAGATTTAACGTAATAGATTCTGCATTAGCAAATATATGATTTAAGCGTGTTTTTTCGGAGGCTAACAAATCGTTTACATCACTTGTGGTTTTACTTAAATTAATTAATATTTGTTGCAAACTTGCGCTACCACCGCCATTTAGCACTTTGTTAAGTTGTTGCAGGGTAGAATCTATGCTCGATATTAAGTGCTCTGCTTTTTGTTTGGTAGGTATTAATTCCTTTGATAATCTATCTACCATTCCATCTTCAGTACCTGTAGCTAGTGTATCGCCGTCTTGCAAATACGTAGCCGACGTGCCAGGCATTATGCGTATACCTTTGGCGCCCAACAAATCCAAAGATGCCATCAAAGCACGAGAATCATTGGGTATTTTAAACTCTGTATTAGTAAGTATAAACTTTACAATTACTCTACCCGAGTTATCATCAACAAAATTAATACGTTGTATTTTACCTACATGCATACCATTAATAAGTATTGGGTTACTTTCTAGTAATCCGTTGGCATCAGGGTATATAGCGTAGTACTCGTCGCTGGTGCTAAACAAATCATAGCCCTTTAAATAATTTAAACCGTATATTCCTAATGCTATGGTGCATACTATGAGTACGCCTGTTTTTAACTCTTTGCTAAAATTCAAAATATGATAAAGTAAAATGTTTTATAATTAATTCTTCAGCAAATTTAGCATATTTTTGGCTTCACTCACCGAAATTTTAGTTTTACCTTTGTATGCAGTAATAAATGCGTCTTTAAAGCCCTCGTTTTTAACACTGTCTAAGTTTTTGAGCGCTTCATCGAGGGTTGAAGCTCGTGTGGTGGTGTATCTAAAAAAACCATCGCTAAAATTTTCTTCAATGGTTTTATTCCCTTTAAATGCAGGGGAGTTTAAGAGTATTTTTTTATCGGCGCTTACCAACTGTATTTTAAATAATACCGCGTCAGCAACTGTAGTTCCATTTTTCGGATTAACGTATAACTTAGGTTTGGCGGTATCTTTAGGGTTTGCTAACGCAATAATGGGTTTTGTTATTTTTATTACTTTAATAGTATCGGCAGTTGCTTTTACCACCAGCAGCACATCGTCTTCGTCTTTGCCTGTAAGTACTGGCTTTTCGTTGCGTTCGGCTTCGGTTAATATTTTGCCCTCTAATTCATATTTGTATTCACGTATGGCTTTAAATATGCTAAATGCCATTTTTTGTTGTCCACGTGTGCTTGACAAAAACTTTTCCTCTTCGGCATTGGTTAAATAACCCGTTTCTATAAGTACGGCGGGCATGGCGGTTTTCCATAACACCAAAAAACCTGCTTGAATTACATCTCTATCATTACGCCCCATACTTTTGGTGTGTGTTTGTACCTTAGATGCAAAATTGATGCTGTTATCCAAATTTACGTTTTGATGCATACTAAATATTATGCTTGCCTCATCGCTTGATGGATCAAAACCATCGTAATTTTTTTTGTAATCTTTTTCCAACAATATAGATTCGTTTTCGCGGCGTGCCACTTCCAAATTGCCCTTGCTCTTGTGCAGACCCATTACGTATGTTTCTACGCCAAACTTGGTTTCGTTGCAACGGTCTTTTTTTGTTTTAGCATCGCGCACACAGGCAGAATTACAGTGAATGCAAATAAACAAATCGGCCTTAATGTCGTTGGCAATATTAGCACGTTCGCCAAGCTCTATAAATTCATCGGTCTTACGAGTATATTTTATTTTTACATCAGGTAATTTTTGCTCTATTAATTTACCCACCATAAGAGCTACGCTAAGCGCCACATCTTTTTCGTTGGCAAACTTACCGTGCGCGCCATTATCTTTACCGCCATGCCCTGCATCTATCACTATTGTTTTGAGCGAGTTTTGCGCCATAAGCATAGCAGGTAGGCATAGCAGTAGTGCTGTATGTAAGTAATAACGAAAAGTTATAATTAATTTAATTTTCATTTAGATGTAAAAGTAATCATTTACAACTAAAAACTATGCCGAATACACCCACTTATTATTTGGGTATATTCGGCATAGATTTAAAGCAATAAAACCAGATTTTTATTGTTTTAATTTACCCAAACGAGTAGTTGCTTTTACAGTAGTTATTTTATAAATAAAGCCTAAACCGATTGGTCGTTCTACTTTTGTTTCATACTGTGGATAAAAAGCAACATCATAACCCTTGTGGTCTTGCATAATAGTATATAGTGCATAATTAGCTGTTCTATCTGTAATGGCTGTTGTTAAGCCTCCAACAATAGGAATACTCACAGCGTTTAAAGCTAAATTTAAAGAATTTCCATTATAAGTATCTTTGTTTATATCAGCAGAATTGTTTTTAAATAATCTGTTCCAATCAATACCTAAAATGCGTATCGTTTGTGCTTCAGCAGAATACTGTTCTGACAACATAAAGTCACTCTTTACCAAATCTACTCTTGTGTTAGGCTCTCTCATTGAGTTGTTCATAGTTGTACAACTTGTTAAAATGCTTGCAAATAATGCAACTGACATTACAATTTTTTTCATTTTTTTTTAGTTTAGTTTTTTAATTAATGGTGACCAAATAAAAGTATTTATTTACGTAAAAAAGTATTTTTTTACATATTTTTTTATACTCCTATTTTTTAAATCAGTTTACTTTAGTGTTGTTGCTTTTAAAACTAAATACAAGTATTGTTTTTTATAAATAAAAACATACACTCATGGTTTATTATTCTTTACGAAAATACATTCGTAAAAAAAGAAAAAACACTACATATTAAATAAACGAGCTACTGTTTTACGTTGTAAATATTATTGCTAGGTTCTTAGTTTTAGCTATAGCTAGTGTTAAAATATGCTATTTACTATTATTAAAGTACGTGTTGTAAATCCAATCAATACTCTTAGCTAAATCTATGTCTAGTTGTGTAATCTCCTCTTTATCGTGTGTGGTTAAACTAATACTTACTTTATTATAACTATTAGTCCAACTTGGATGATGTTTTAAAGCTTCAGCTTCAATGGCTATTTTGGTCATAAAGTCAAATGCCATTACAAAGTTAATAAACTTAAAATGTTGTGTAAGGGTATTGTTTTCGATAGTCCAGTTGGGTAATTCTTTTGTTAGTGTAGTTCTATTTATCATGTTTTTTTAATATTAAATTTTTAATTTTGTTTTATAGCTCATCAATGTGTTTTAAATAATATTCGGCTTGCTGTAGTAATGCTGTTTTGGCTTCGGGTTGCATTTTACGCCACACATTATACATCATTCCTATGCGTGGGTTTTTGGCTAACTTAGTTTCGTGCCTATCATAAAAATTCCAATACAAGCTATTAAACGGGCATGCCTTATCACCTGTTTTTACTGCTTTATTGTAATAACACGTGCCACAGTAGTGACTCATTTTATCTATATAAGTAGCCGAACTTACATACGGTTTTGTGCCCACTATACCGCCATCAGCAAATTGGCTCATGCCGCGCGTATTGGTTATTTCTACCCATTGCAAGGCATCAATATATATACCCAAATACCATGCATCTACCTCATCGGGGTGCACCCCTGCAAGTAGCGCAAAGTTGCCCGTAATCATAAGGCGTTGTATGTGGTGTGCATAGCTATATTTTAACGATTGGTTAATAGCATCTTTAAGGCAATTCATTTTTGTATTACCGGTCCAGTACCAATCGGGTAATTTATCAGTATGTTCAAAATAGTTTAATGTGGCATATTCGGGCATTTTAAGCCAATATATACCACGCATATACTCTCTCCAACCTATAATTTGGCGTACAAAACCTTCTAGTTGATTGTACTCAATTTCGTTGGGGCGCAACTGCCATTCTTGTATTGCTTTAGTAATAACTTCTTGCGGAGATATTAATTTTACGTTCATAGAAAACGATAAACGAGAGTGATATAACGACCATTGATTAGGCGCCATAGCGTCTTGAAACGTTCCAAATAATGGCAAACATTCTCTTACAAAAAACTGTAATAACTCTATTGATTGCGCTCTAGTTACAGGCCATATATAGTTGGCAACATCAATAGTACCAATAGTTTTAACGTTAGTAGCGTGTATAGTAGTTACAATATCAGTTACATCATTACTAAAAATTAATGGTTTCGTAGGCACGTGTTTTGGCGGTAGTTTTTTACGGTTTTCGGAATCGTAATTCCATTGCCCTGTAAGAGGGTCTTTACCGTCCATTAGCACGTTGTGTTTACGACGCATATTACGATAAAAAGTTTCCATAAGATACATTTTTTTGCCTGCAAACATATCGCCAAGTTCAGTGCGCGTACTCATAAAATGCTCCGTATCGCATACGGCGTGGGTTATAGCCAGTGTATTGGCAAACGATTTTAAAAGTTGATCTACTCTATACTCATCGGGCAATTGATATTCAAAATGAGTAAATGTATGCTGTTGTATTAATGCTTCGCAATTTTTATCAAATGCTTGTAAGTTATTTTTATCAGTTAAATTTATGTAAACAACGTTGTGATTGAGTGCTTTTAACTCTTTGGCAAACGCTCGCATAGCTGCAAAAAAGCCAACTACTTTTTGTATATGATGCTGCGCATAATCGGTTTCGGTTCGCACTTCCATTATTGCATAAGTTACACTATTATCAGTACTTTGAAACCACGAATGATTAATATTGAGTTGGTCGCCGAGTATAAGGCGGAGTGTTTTTTTGGTTGTTGTACTCATGTTTTAAATGTTAATTATTGTTTGTTCATACGACACTTGTCGCTACAGTATTTAACCTCGTCCCAGTTGCGTTCCCATTTTTTGCGCCACGCAAATGGTTTGTTGCAAGTAGCACATATTTTGCTTGGCAGATTTTGTTTTTTTACACCTTTCATATTTATTACATTATTTTGTTACGTTTCCAATTTACACTAATAGCTGAGCCTTCGGCAATGAATACCGAATTGGGAATAGTATTGGTTAAAAACTCAAATTCGGGACCATACATAGCTTTAAAATCGCATTCAATGTTATAATTTACAACTTTATTAACATTCCAACTAGGGTGGTTTATTTTATACTCTTCGGTTACGGTATCGCTTACTTTAGCATAGCCATAATAGTGTTCATATATAAACTCTTCATCGCTATTGGCAGTTATTGTAGCACTTTCATTAGTAGCTTCTACGTGTATGGTGTTCCATTTATTATTTACTTGCCACTGATAGGTTAGCTGTTTATTAACCGCATTACTAGTGTGTGTATGGCGTGTACGCACGCAACTGTAACTTTCGTTGTACAACTTGTTGGCTAACCACGCCACTATTTTGTAAGGCACAGTTTCATTAATAAAAACAACACCTCGCTTTACTTCATTACCATCTTTTCTGATGACATAAAAACGCAAATTAACTTCTTCAAAAGTTCCCAAATAAGGAATAGGGATGTTAAACAATTTACTGTTTTTAAAAATGAAGCCCACCATGCTTACCACTGCCTTGCCATTGCGCATATCTAACTCCACTCCTTTTGGTAAGTAAGGTTGTAGCAAAGCAGCATCCACCGCATAGTTTACCATTATTATATTTTCCCATTTTGCTTTTAAAAATATAGCCATAATTTTAATTGTAGTTAAGTTAATTTAAAAACCATATAGCACCATTAAGCACACTAGCAAAGCTAACCCATAGCAAATACGGCACTTGCAGTAGTGCTGCTGTTTTATTTATTTTAGTAAAAACAACAATCATAGTAACAATGCTTAGCCAAATAAGTAGTATTTCTATAAAGGCTACACCTACCAAGTGAAATTTAAAAAACAAAAAACTCCAACAAAAATTTAGTATTAATTGCACCCCAAATATTAACTGCGCACGTTGCAACCACACGTGTTTTGGAGTTTGTAAAATAATATAAAACGATACGCCCATAAGTATATATAGGGTTGTCCATACTGGTGCAAATAAATAATTAGGCGGATTAAATGACGGTTTGTTTAACACTACAAACCACGTGGTAACGCTTGTGGAAGTGGCTATTCCGCTAATAGCGCCAACGGCTAAAGGTATGGCTATGCAAGGAAGTAGTTGTTTAAAATTAAGTTTCATTAGTGTTGTTTTTTAATGTGTATAATTATATTTCTAAACTTGTTTGTGGGTCTGAGGCCTTAGGTATTGTTAGTTTTTTAGTAGTTCGCTTTCGTGGTGCTGAGTTTGGGTTGCTCACATGCTTTTGTAATATGCGTTTGCCCTCGGTTTTTACCCCATCTTGTTTTCTAAAACTCCACACTATATCGCTAGCCTGTTTTCGTGTAATTTCGATATCTACTATGGGTTGCGGATAATCAATACCTATTATACACTTGTAATCTTCTTGTTCCATTGATGTAAGTTTCCAAGGCTCGTGCAGCTGTATTGCAGGTATATTATTTAACTCTGGCAACCATTGTTTTATAAATACACCGTCAGTATCGTGTTCTTCGGAGTTTTTTATAGGGTTATAAATGCGTATGGTATTAATGCCCGTAACGCCTGATTGCATTTGTAACTGTGGGTAATGTATACCAGGTTCGTAGTCCAAAAACATACGTGCCAAAAAATGTAAGTCTCGCCAATCTTGCCACAAATTAAACACAAAAAAAGATACTACCATTGCACGCATTCTAAAGTTAATATAGCCAGTAGCCACCAAGCATCGCATACAAGCATCAACTATGGGTACGCCCGTTAATCCTTGTTGCCAGGCCGTTATATAAGTTTGGTTACGCGGCTTTATAAGTGCATCGTACGCACTATTTACATTACAAAATTCCATACTGCATTCGTCCTCAAACTTTTGCATAAAATGGCAATGCCAATGCAAGCGAGATTGAAAATTAGTTATAGCACGTTTGTTTGCATACGGTTCATTGCTTTTTTGTTTGGAATATTGATACACCATACGCATACTGATGTTACCGTAAGTTAAGTAGGGAGATAATCTACTACAGCCCTTACGGCTTAGCGCAGGCTTAGATATGTGGCGGCTATAGTTTACGTGCCGTTCGGTTATAAAACTATCCATGTAGCGCCATGCCCAATATTCGCCACCATGCTGGAAATTTTTATTGCGTGTTGTAATTTCTTTTAATAGTTCGTTACCCTTGCACATACTATAAACGTTGGGGTTTAGCGCAAGTATATTCCAATTATCTTCTGCAACTATAGCTGGTGGCAAGCTCATGGTATCGTACCAACGCTTGTCCCATTTTAAACGAGATTTTAATTTGCGAACCACACCATGCAGTTGATATTCTTTCCATGTAATACCATTGTTAGCACAAAACTTTTGCATGGCTATATCTCTATCAAACGTAAGTTGGTTACCTATTTCTTCGTGAGAAAATATAGTATTTATTTCATAATTATTTTCAATAATTGTAAACACATCCACTGCCTCATTATTAAAAATATATAATTGTGCTTGTAAATTATTTAACTTACCCTGCATATCTTGCAACGATTCGTATACGAAACGCCAATGGCGTATATCGCTATCGTGGTGAGCCATTACAGTTGGTTCAAAACAATACAACAACAATATAGGTAATTGGTGCTGTTGTGCATTATACAAAGGCGCATGGTCGGTAAAGCGCAAGTCTCGCTTAAACCAAACTATATTTATACGCTTTTTGTGTAAATTAGACACAATTATTTTGTTTGATTATTTATTAAATTTACTAAACAATAATACGGACTAATTATGAATTAAAAATCTATTTCGCTTGTTATTTACGGTGCTCTATTTTTAATTTTTGCTTTAACTATTATAGTTATAGTTAATATAATTAGTAAGAGATAACTATTTAGCTGAATATTGAATTTCTTGTGTAAATATTGTTAATCAAGTTTTTTTTTCTTTTATAAAATCAAAACGGATGAGTAATTTAATGTATGCTGTTTATGTATTTATAAACAGACTTACTACATTATGTTTTGTAAGAGTTTAAAACTATGTAGCTAAGTGGTTGCCTCCACAATTAGTAATTACAATTTGCTTAACGGGTGAAACTGCAGCAAATTACTACGTAGGTACTCGCTATCTAAGTGGGTATATATCTCGGTAGTAATTATACTTGCATGCCCAAGCATCTCTTGTACGGCACGTATATCTGCACCTCCGTCAATAAGATGTGTGGCAAACGAATGGCGCAATGTATGTGGACTTATCGTTTTTTCAATACCACATTTAGCAGCACTATCTCGCACAATATAAAATACCATAACACGTGATAGTTGCGCGCCTAGGCGGTTTAAAAACACAATATTATTATGCTTAGGTTGTATAGTTTTTAAAAACCTGCGTTGGTCGTGCATATACAAAGTAATAAGCTGCATGGCTTCGTTACCAATGGGTACAAGGCGTTGTTTATTGCCTTTGCCTATTACACGTATAAAACCATCATCAAAAAAAAGGTCGGTAATTTGCAAACTACACAACTCGCTTACACGTAAGCCACAACTATAAAGTGTGGCTATAATGGCTTTGTTGCGATGTCCCTCTGCACTACTCAAATCTACACTATCCAACATGGCATTAATTTCGTGTACCTCAAGCGTACTGGGCAGTGTACGTGTAAGACGAGGAGTTTCTAATAGTTGTGTAGGGTCGTTATCAATGGTGTTTTCTACCAATAAATATTTATAAAAAGCACGTATACCCGATATAATGCGTGCTTGCGATGCTTGTGCTAAATGCGCATTGTTTAAGAAATTTAAAAACTGTACTAAGTGGCTTAGCTTTACGTCTTTGGGTGTTAATGCAGTGTACTTATTAGCCTCACAAAACTGTATAAACTTGTGTAAATCGCGCTCATAGCTATCTATAGTATGTTTAGCCATTGATAACTCAAACTGCATATAATACTTAAAATCGTTTATGCTATCGTTCCACATTAGTTACTATTTATTTGCAAAGCGTAGAGAATATTAAAGCAATGTACCCGCAATATATTTTGCAATAATATTGTCTGTGGCTTTGTTTAATAATTGATACACGTTTTCAAAACCATCGGCACCACCATAGTAAGGGTCGGGTACTGCTTGGTTGCTGTTAGGGTGTAATTCGTTTAGTATTAGCTTTACTTTACTTTTTTCTACATCAGTTCTACACATCGCTAGCACAGTTGCGTAGTTGTTGGTGTCCATGGTGTATATCACGTCAAATTGCGCAAGGTCATTTAGCGTTATTTGGCGGGAACGTAAGTCCGAAATATCTACTTTATGCTTAAGTGCATTATGTTGTGTGCGTACATCAGGAGCTTCGCCGTTATGTAAGCCATTAGTACCAGCCGAATCAGTAATTATAGCCAAATTATGTAAACGTATCTTATAACGCAACAAGCCCTCGGCTATTGGGCTACGGCATATATTGCCTAAGCACACCATTAATATTTTTGTAGTAGATGCAGGCATACCGCTTTAGTGTTTATTGTTGTTGAAATTAGGACAATCGTTACAACGATTTATACTCTTGGCTTTGCAAGCATATATGGTAATGAGCGCAAGTATTATAAGGGTATATTTTTTCATTGTATAATTGTTACTTGCTATAAATTTACTGTAATTTATCTTATTCTTAACAGTTTTTTTTTAAGAATAATTTGTAATTAATTAGGTGCTTACATTCCCTTACGGCGTTGTTTTTCTTTTATAATTAATGATAGCTCACGTCCTGTTTGTCCTTTTACGCTAGTGTTTTCTTGTGCACGACGTATAAGGTATGGCACTACTTCACGCACAGGGCCATAAGGCACGTATTTAGCCACGTTATAGCCTGCTGCTGCTAAGTTGTAGCTTATGTGGTCGCTCATGCCCAAGAGTTGCGAAAAATACACACGTTTGTCGTTATTGGCTATGTTGTGCTTTGCCATTAGTTGCATAAGTGTAATGGCGCTGTGTTCATTGTGCGAGCCTGCACATATACTTAGCACATCGGCGTTAGTAGCCCAATAGTTAAGGCATTGGTCGTAGAGGTTGTCAGTAGCGTTTTTATCTGCATTAATGGGCGATGGATAATTGTTTTGCAAAGCTCGGTTACGTTCTTTTTCCATGTATGCGCCGCGTACTAACTTAGCACCTACATAATAATTTTTGCTACGTGCATCGTTTACTGTTTGTGTTAAATACTGTAAGCGGTCGTGCCTATATAGTTGGTAGGTATTATACACTATGGCACGTTGGGTGTTGTAACGCTCCATCATAGTATTAGCAAGAGCATCAATAGTGTTTTGTATCCAAGTTTCTTCAGCATCTATAAATACTGGCACATTGTTGTGGTGTGCTCGCTTACATATTTCATCTACACGATGCTGTACACGTTCGTATTCGGCTTGTTCGGCGGTGGTAAGCGTTTGATTTTCGTTTACCTTTTCTAGCAACGCAAAGCGAGATATCCCTGTAACTTTAAACACACTAAATGGGATGTTTTTATCGCCTTTGGCACGGTCTATAGTGGCTATGGTTTCGTGCATGGTTGCATCAAAATCTTCTTCTTTTGTTTTGCCCTCTACGCTATAATCAAGTATTGTACCTATGTTAAATTTGCCCAATTGAGTAATAGTAGTAGCACATTCGGTAATAGTTTCGCCTCCACAAAACTGCTTAAATATAGTAGGTTTTATGGCCCATGCAATGGGTATATGCAGGCGTAAAGCTAAATCAGTAAGGCGTGCCGAAATATTTACGACGGTAGAATTACTTACGGTTTTAAATAATATATACGAGCGATTAAGGTCGAATACGGTTTTGGAACTAAAGGCAATTTCGGTGTTATCAAATGAAACCATTTTTAAATAGCTATTTTTGTGAAATGAATACCACAAATATAAACGCTTAAATAATACTGTACCTATAATGAACACAGTTATTGATAATAAAAGTTACAAAATACATCTTACCAATAATTTTGAGCAAGTGCTTGTGCAATTTATTGCCATAAATACCTACAGTGCAGTGGTATATTTGTTTGACGATAACACCCATCGATTATACGGTAGTACTACCTATTTTAAAAATAAAAAAATAATAATTATTGCCCCTGGCGAAACAAATAAAAATATAACAACCTGTGCTGCCGTGTGGCAGCAATTACTTGCACACAATGCCGATAGAAATATACTATTGGTAAATGTAGGTGGTGGCCTAGTAAGCGACTTAGGTGGTTTTGTAGCCAGTACCTACAAGCGAGGTGTACATTTTATAAACATACCCACTACACTACTTGCCTGTGTTGACGCAAGTATTGGAGGTAAAACGGGTATTAATACTATTGATGCTAAAAATATGATTGGCACTTTTTGCAATCCACAATTAGTAATTATAGACACTCATTTTTTTAATACATTGCCCCAACAAGAGCTACTATCGGGCTTTGGCGAAATTATTAAACACGGACTTATTACCAATGCAACTTATTTTGATGAATGTAATAACTTAAATTTAAACAATACTACGTTAGATTGGTATCCTATAATAGCAACATCATTACACATAAAAAAAAACATTGTAGCGCAAGATTTTGAAGAGCGCAACCTACGTAAAACACTCAACGCAGGGCATACTGTGGGGCACGCTTTAGAAACTATGCTAACCAATACATCAACCACGCATTACACCCACGGCGAATGTATTGCTGTAGGTTTGTTAATAGAAGCATACATTGCTAAACAACAACAATTACTTGCTGCTAAAGATTTTATAATTATTGAAAATTGTATAACAAAATATTATGCGGTAAAAAACATACTTAGTTTAATAAACAATTGGGAAGCCTTTAATAATACACTTTACAACGACAAGAAGAATACAATTGGCACTATAAACGCATCGTTGCTTACGAGCATTGGTACGTGCCAAATTAATAGCACAATAACAACGCACGAAATTAAAAATGCAATAGCACATTATTGTAATTAAATGAACAATACACCACAAGCAATAGACTTACCTACCTCCAAAAGCCTTATAAACAGGCTGTTAATTATTAATGCCTTAATGAATAATTGGGATAAATTAGACGAGTTAAACAACGGTAATGATGATGTAGTGGCTATGCTAACTGCCTTACAACAATTGCACAAACATGATGAGTGCACTATAAACATTGGGCATGGAGGAAGTTGCATGCGTTTTTTAACAGCATACATTTGTACACAAACTAATAAAAAAATAACACTTACGGGTAGCGAGCGCATGTTGCAACGCCCCATACAGCCCTTAGTAGATGCCCTACGCAAGTTAGACGCAACAATTACCTACACGCACGAAAATGGTTTTGCGCCACTCTATATTGAAGGCACAACACTAACCGCTACACATACCATAGTAATAGATGCTAGCATTAGCAGCCAATACATAACTGCATTGCTACTAATAGCGCCTTATATAACGCACGGTTTACAATTGCGCTTAATGGGTAAAGTAGTATCTAACGCATACATACAACAAACCATAAGTGTAATGCAACACTACGGAGCAGCTGTAACTATGAATGATAAAAGTATAACTGTACACCCCATACCCTACGCACAACCAGCTGCATCTATTGCTATTGAGGCCGACTGGAGCTCTGCCGCATTTTGGTATAATTATGTAGCAATAAGTAAAACTAATATTGTATTAAAATTAAACAAACTAAAAACTAACACCACACAAGGAGATGAGGCGTGTATGCACCTTTATGCCAAACTAGGAGTACAATCGATGGTGGTTGATGATGGTATTGTGATTTCAAAAATTGAACACTTTAGTTTACCTACCACATTCAACATCGACTTAACAAACAACCCCGACCTTACACAGCCATTAGCCATAAGCCTAGCTATGCTTGGTATACAAAGCACACTTACTGGTTTGCAAACACTTACCATAAAAGAAACTAACCGCATAGTAGCTTTGGTTACAGAGCTTGCAAAATTTAATGTACTGTGTACTACTAACTATATTGACAACTTAATTATTAATGCTACGCCAACTATAAGCTATAACAAAGCACCTATAGCCACCTACAACGACCACCGTATGGCAATGTGTTTTGCTCCTTGCGTGCAATTGTTCCCCACTTTAATTATTGAAAATAAAGACGTAGTAAGTAAATCGTATCGAAATTTTTGGGATAATTTACGGTAGCATTGTCAATGTATATGTCCTGCCTAATTTAAACTAAAGATTCCCTTTTTTTACTCTAATTATAAAGATACTTATACTCAACTTTACCAAAATACAATGGTGTAGCAATGTAGGTGCAGTTTAATTTATGTATTAAAAAACATGCTTACTTGTTATTAACTAGTAATTAAGTTTGTAAATTTAAACTCTGTACCATCAAACAAACCTTTGTCGCTTAGTTTTAATGCAGGTATAACCAGCAGCGCCATAAACGATAAGGTCATATAGGGCGCACGCAATGTGCTTCCCGCTTGCTTTGCAAGCTCATCTAAGGCTTCGTATAATGCTCCAATAACATATCCGTCATCAGTACTCATTAATCCGCCTACGGGCAACGCTAACGATTTTACTCCATCCACATCAGCGTAACTAATACCCCCTTTGCAATGTATGAGCTCATTTATAGCTTGTAAAATAAATTCGTCGCTACTACCGCACGCTACTATGTTGTGGCTGTCGTGTGCTACAGTGCTTGCTATTGCTGCTGTTTTAAGACCAATGTTTTTTATATATGCAATAGCAGGAGGTGCTTTATTGTAACGATTTACCACTACTATTTTAAGCACATCTTCGGCTACATTGTTTTGTGTTGATGCGTGTATTGTGGCTTGTGTGGCAGTAGTTACAAGCTGTCCGTCCTTTGGTACTATTACGTTTACACGAGTATCAGTACTTATGTTTAGTTGAATATCAGCAATAGTAATCGCATTAATATTAAACTGATTGATTTCTTTTTCTTTTACAGTACTAAATAGTGCCTTTCCATCTTGCGCTACTTTAATGCCTTTAATAAAAGTACTGCTTACATTAAAATTGGTGAGATTATCTACTGTAATAAAATCGGCACTATCTCCCACTTGCAACATACCGTGTGGTAAGTTGTAATGTTGCTTAACGTTGTGTGTAAGCGCACGCATTACATTCATTACATTGCAACCAAAGGCAACTGCACGTGCAGCTATTTCGTTGAGGTGTCCTCGCATTAATTCGTTGGGGTGCTTATCATCACTACAAAACATAATCATGTGTGGATATTCATCTAACAATGGAATAAGTGCATCAAAATTTTTAGCGGCACTCCCCTCACGTATCAATACTTTCATGCCGTGTTGTATTTTGTGTAAAGCTTCAGCGTAAGTAAAACATTCGTGGTCGGTACTTATACCTGCATTTATGTAGGCTATGGTGTCGTTGCCCATTATGCCTGGCAAGTGTCCATCTATAGGTTTATTAAGTTGTTTGGCACTTGCTATTTTGCGCATTACTTCTTCGTCGGCGTTTAAAACTCCTGGATAGTTCATCATTTCCGATAAGTAATAAATACCGTCCCATTGTAGCATCGCGTGTATATCAGTACTATTAATGGTCGCTCCTGCAGTTTCAAAAGGGGTAGCAGGAACACAACTAGGTGCACCAAAATAAAAATAAAACGGCACTTTGTTACCGTTGTCAATCATGTATTTAACACCGTCTACACCGCATACATTTGCTATTTCGTGTGGGTCGCTTATAGTGCCAATAGTGCCGTGTGGCAAAGCTAAACGCGCAAACTCGCTAGGTACAAGCATAGAGCTTTCTATGTGTATATGTGCATCTATAAAACCTGGTAATATATATTTACTACAAAGCTCGGTAGTGGGCGTTATTGCCGTAATAATGCCTTTGTCAAAAGTTACTTGTGCGGGCGTTATAGTTTGCGTTATTACATCTACTACGTTGCCTGTTATAGTTTGGGGAGAGTTCATTTATCTGTTAGATGATAGACTTTAAATAAGATATATTAAATAATTTAGTTTAGATATTTACGTTACTTACAAAAACTCATTTTGTCTTTAGCAGCTTGTTTATCGCCAAGGTCGGTGGCTTTTTGTAAGTCGGCACACGATTCATTTTTCTTGTTTAGCTTGTAATAACATTTACTACGGTTATAATAGCCGTCGGCAGTGGGTTTTACACGTATGGCTGCGGTAAAATCTTCAATTGCTTTTTCGAATTTATTTTGTTCAAATAGTATTGTGCCTCGGTTAAACAATGCAGGTTCATTATTCGCATCAAGCTCTATGGCTTTGTTATAATCTACCAAGGCTTGTGGTTTTTTGTTTTGCATAAGCCACGTGTGCGCACGTAGTTCGTACAGTTTGGCGTTGTTAAAATCTTTTATAATTGCTTTGCTAAAATCTTTATTGGCATTAGGATAATCTTTTTTTAATTTAAGCGCAATGCCGCGTTTCATAAATACTTCGGGCGTATTTGTTTTTAATATGGTTATCATATAGTTATAATCATCTAACGCTTTTTCGGGCATGTTAAGTTTTTCATAACACGTTGCTCGCAACGTTACAGTGCTGGCATCTACCTTTTTTTGTTCTATACTTTTGGTTACTTCAACTAATGCCTCTTTGTATTTTTGTTCGTCAAACATACATTGTGCGTTGTAATAATGTAGCAAAGGTTGCACATCGTTTAATGCTAAACCTTTGTCTATACTCACGGTGGCATCATTGCAACGTTTGGCTTTGCACAATAGTTCGGTTTGCTTTACATACATATCCAAGTTCTTTGATAATAGCCGTATACTTTCATCAAAACTTTTTATCGCATCAGCATCTTGTTTTAGTTCGTAGTAGCTAAAGCCTTTGTTAGCAAAGGGTTCGGGCAATGTAGCATCATACTTAGTGGCTTTGTTATAATCATCAATAGCTTCTTTGTATTTTTTTAATTTGAAATAATAATCGCCTCTGTAAAGATAAGTGGGCGCATAATCGTTTTTTAGTTTTATGGCTTGTTCAAAATCTTTAAGTGCATCTATAGGTTTGTTTTGCAGCAAATACGCGTGCCCACGTTCGGTATAGGCTTTATAGTTGTTTTTATCTTTTGTAATAGCAGTACTAAAACTTATGGTAGCAGCTATGTAATCGCGGGCGTCTAGTTTTTTAATACCATCGTCATAATATATATAGGCAGGTTGCGCTACAAGGCTTGTACTCATTGCTATACCAGCAATTACAAATAGTTTATTGAGTAGTTTCATTTTAAAATTAATTGCGTAATTGCATAAAAAATTGTTGTAGTAAGCTTTTACATTCCAACTCCATAACGCCCGATATTACTTGTGTTTTGGGGTGTATGAGTTTGTTGTTAATGGTAGTAAAACCGCGCTTTTCATCGGTTGCTCCATATACTATTGTAGTTATTTGACTCCAAGCTAATGCGCCTGCGCACATTACACAAGGCTCAAGTGTTACATACAATGTACAGTTAGTCAAGTATTTGCCGCCTATAGCGTTAGCGGCAGCGGTTATGGCTTGCATTTCGGCATGTGCCGTTACATCGTTTAATAATTCGGTAAGATTATGTGCACGTGCTATTACTTTTTTGTTAGCTACTATTACTGCTCCTACTGGAACTTCGTTTTTATCAAAAGCACATTGTGCTTCTTTTAATGCTTCACGCATAAAATATTCGTGCGAAAATAATTCCATTTAGTTTTATTTTTTATCTAAAGTAATTAAAAAATAGTTGGGCTTTCCTATTTTAAATTTTGTTTGTATATAGTTTACTGCTTCCAAATAAAAATGAGATAGTGCCGACATAAATTTTGTATCCGTACGATTGTAATGGTGTGCGTAAGCTATAGGAATAACGCTACTTATAGGTAGTGCTAATGTATTAAACCAATTATTAATTTCGTTATAATTTAACACCAATGTATTTATGTAATCTTGTCCCGATTGTTTAAAATACAAATAGTTTTTACCCTCAGTGTTGGGTATGAGTATAAACAATTTTCCACCTTTGGCTAATGTATTGTATGCGTTTTTAACTATTGTTTCGGGGTATGGTAATAAAAACAAAGAATTAATTATACAGATGTAATTAATGCTAGTGTGTAAAGTTAGTGCCGTAAGTATATCTTGTGTGGCGTAAGCTAAATTAGGCGAAACAAAGTTTTTTTGTGCATTGTGTATTGAATCCTCGTCAATATCGTAGGCATTTACCTTTGCATTTTTTAGTGCAGACAAATGCCAACTTGTTTCGCCATTACCACAGGGTACATCTATTATTGTGCACAGTTTTTTTTTGTCAATTTGAGCTACTATTGTCCTAGCAAATATCGTTTGTGGATAAATGTGTTTGGCAATGTAATTATCTAATTTGTTTTTTAAAGTATTCATTTATTTATTAATACTCAGGTGCATTTTTACTTGCCCACAAAGTATTCATTAATAATGAAGCTATAGTCATAGCGCCTACACCGCCTGGTACTGGGGTTATGTAGCTGCATAGGGGTGCTACTTCATCAAACTTAACATCACCTTTTAGCTTAAAACCACTTTTGGTTTCGGTGCTTGGTACACGGTGTATACCTACATCTATTACGGTTGCACCCTCTTTTATGTATTCGGCAGTTACGTATTCGGGCTTGCCTATTGCCACTATAAGTATATCTGCTTGCTTACATATTGCTTTTAAATTTACGGTTTTACTATGGCATAATGTTACTGTACAATTACCTGGATAATCGTTGCGAGCCATAAGAATACTTAAGGGCGAACCCACAATATTACTACGCCCTAGCACTACACAATGTTTGCCTGATGTAGGTATGTTGTATTTTTCGATAAGCGTAATAACACCTAACGGAGTTGCGGGTATATACGTAGGTAAACGCTGTGTTAAGCGCCCTACATTTACACTATGAAAACCATCTACATCTTTGCGCGGATTAATAGTTTCTATTACCAAACGTTCGTTTATGTGTTTAGGTAAAGGGAGCTGCACTATAAGCCCATGTATTTTGGGATTATTATTTATTTCAATAATTTTATCTAACAATTCTTTTTCGGTAATAAACGAGGTGTAACGGTGTATTGACGAAGTAAAACCTACCTCTTCGCAGGCTTTTTCTTTGCTAGCTACATACGTTTCCGACGCTGGGTCGCTACCTACCAATATTGCAGTAAGGTGCGGTCGCTCGCGCCCTTCGGCCATCATATTGGCAACTTCTTTTTGTACTTCATTGCGTATATCTTGTGCTACTTTTTTTCCGTCTATTAATACCATTGAGTTGTGTTTGAATAGTTCCTACTAATTATTTGCGAATTTAGCAATAAAAGCGGGCACAGTTTTATAAAAAGATTGAAATCAATTATAGCATTAAGTGCCTGTTTAAATTTTCTTGTTTAATAATTTTATGGCAGATGTTTTTACCAACTCTTCAGATGTTTATAGGAGTAGTTCATAATTTCTACATAATCGTCTTTCGTTTGCGGACCAAAAAATATTCTTTCTATTACCCGTCGTTTATGTATTGGTTTAAATCCTTTGCCATTATCTGTTCTCATCACTATTTAAAGTAAATACCCAAACGTATTTTTGATGTATTCTCACATATCTCCTCTATAGCCTTCATCTGCCATTATTACTTTTATACCGCATAAAAAATTCTTTAAATACTCGCATTATTAAAATCGACTTCTCCTCAATTTGAATCCCAATGAGTAACTCAATATTACCATGATGAGCCTTAACAACGTAAGGCTTATTGGTTATATTTAAAAAAGGATTAACCCTCATAAATTATAAAGCGGGTAAAAGTCCCTAACACCAAAGCCAAGCAGTGCGTGGCTTTGGTGTTAGGGATAAGTTATTACAAAATTATTTGCCTTTAAATCATTTAGTGCTAAATTTATTAATGATTCACAAATTACTTTTTGTTTCAATTTTTTCCAAAAGTTATATTTAAGTATTTTATATTTAAATATAAATATGTGAATTTTTTTTATCTACACTTGTTTTTATGTCACGTTCCCAATCGTAACTAGCATAAATACTTGAATCATTGGAGAAAATTATATCATTATTTTTTCTAAGTATAGTGTCTTTACCATTAAGTTTTTTTACAAAGTCAAATGGAGACGTTTCCCAATAATCAAATTTTTTTAAGTGGTGGATACAAAACATTTTGTCTTGACTATTATTGTAAATTTTTAACTTGGTACTATCAATAACTTCGCAAGATTGAACTAGAACAACAAGTATTAAGAGAGCTGATTTTTATACATGTTATTTTTATAAGTTGAAAATCGGTTATCTTTATTACTAATATAGTTAGCGTCAAAATAATCTTTTGCAAACCAATCTGCCCAAGATTCACTGTAAAAATTCTGTTGTACTAGGTATCCTGTTGCATGCTCATATCCCATATTTAATACGCTAGGTGCTGAAATAAATATGATAAGTGCCAATTGCAATAGGACAACCCCAAGAATCCTCCCAATATTTATAATTTAAATATTGTCCATATTAATGTTGAATTAATGTTTCGTCTTATCTATTATCTACAAATGTTCCAACTTCAGGTATTGTTACGCTTTTACTCATTGTTTTCGCTTCGTATATATTTATACCAGGATATCTTAACTTATCACTGATATTTGTAAATTAACTATTTTCTTTAGGGCAATCACAAAAAGCAACTTCGGGTTTGCCAAAAGTAATACTTGTTTCTAGTTCGGGATTTGAACCAAGTTGCTTATAACTAAATTGATCTCCTACGTTTCCATTATCCCAATTAATATTGCCTATTGCTCTAGCTCCTGCGTACGAAGTAATTGCAATACCTGGGCCTATGTTAAAACCTGTTACACTTGTTGCTGTAATTTGTGCAAATTCATAACCTTTTACATCTATACTTATAGTACCACCGTTTGCCAATATACCTGCACCTAAGTAACCATCGCCTGCAACTGCTCCTATACCCATACCTATGTAGATGTTTTTATCCTGGTAGTCCCACTTGGCAGGGTTAAAATTTGAATCATTACCTATACTACCTCCTATTATTGCTCCCGCTATTATTACAACTGCTAAAAGTTCCCGTCAGAGTTGGTATATTTAAGTGGGTTATTTTACCGATACTTCTCCAGAAAATACAACTATGAACTAATAACAGAACACCAAATAGATTACGTAATAAGCCAACTAAATAATAGACCAAGAAAAAGATTAAATATTTATTTCGTATCGAAAAATTAAAACTTAAAAATATAGCTTAGTGTTGCGTTTATGACTTTAATCCACCG
>JACMRI010000053.1 GCA_014376525.1 Bacteroidia bacterium
CCCTGTACGTTGGTCGCTAGCTATGTGTTGTGTATTTACTACTTTGCCCAACACATCGGTTACTTGTAAGGTATAGGTTTGGTTAGTAGTAGTTTCCCAATCAAAATTTAATATGCTTACGGCTGGGTTGGGGTACACGCTAAAGTTACTATTGGTAATGGTATTTTGCGTTATACCTGTTGGACTCGCAAATTTACAACCTTGGCAAGTAGGCGTTACATAGGCCACTTTCGTAACCGAGTTGCACGCATTACTTAGCGTAACAGTAATACGAAAAATTTTGTTGTACGATGTTGGTACTCCATTAGTATAAGCAAAATAGCCTTTCCAACCTCCTGTACATGCCGCAGATGGCAAGCCTGTGAGGGGATTACCTGTGATTGGATCATTGTAATTAGCCCACTTTAATGTAGATACACAATAGCTGTTAAGTCCGTCAAACAGAGTGCCAGAGCCTCCTGCCGTGTAAGCCAAAGCACCTGTATTAATAATGTTGCTATATATTACTCCGCCAGAACTATTTACTTCATCAACAATTACGGTGCGATTTGTAATAGTTCCTGTAGAATTATTGGTACTATAGCCTAATGTAGCTGTGCCTACTGCAATTGCATTAGCAGGGGTAGAACCAGCTGTAGCTGTTACAGGAGTATATACACCTGCTGAGTATATGCGCAAATCCATTACTGGTGGTATAGGCGCTAAAACATTAAGCAAATAGCTTACTGTGGTTATAACTCCGCATGCATCTTTAGCCGAGTAGGTAACAGTTACAATATCTGTAATGTTAGTTAAATTTTTGCCTGCAGCATCGGTTAATGTACCAAGGTTAAAATTTGCCGCAGGTTGCCCTGCTACCCAGTTACCCACGTAGTTTATAGCATTGGCAGCTGCACAGGCAGGAGTTATGGTAAACTTATATTGGGAAGTGGTGCCGCCAAGTGTAGTAGGGTTAAATGCAAAACCACCATTTTGGCAAAACTGGCGTATGTTACCATTGTCGCAATCGCCTGTGCGAACCAAGTTATTAATGGTAAAGCCCGTTAGGTTTAAGTTACCGTTAGCGTAAGCATAGTTGTCTCCATCTATTTGTACTGGTAGTGTAAAAGGGCTCGTGTTAGGCGCGGCAGCTAGTAAATACCTACTATCTACCATCGCGGCTCCCGCACCTGTACTTATAGCAGTAACCCCATTGGTACTTGGGATTATGCCCACTAAGTTAGTACCTGTAAGGGTTCTGCCCGTAAATACTGGGCTTATGCCATATATTTTACCGTTTTTACCATATTCCAAAAAGGTATTAGTAAGCGTGTAGCCAGTAGTAGTTACACTACTTACCGCTTGTGTACTTACCATTATTTGCTGTAAACCAGCACTTCCTGTAGCATATAGCTTGGGCGCATTGGTTAGCGTATTGTCAAACTCCAAACCTGTGGCACCATCTAATAGGTAAGATTGGACTCCTGCATTGATGTCTCCATTAGTTGAATTAATTGTTGCCACTAATACTTTACCGTTATAAGATGTCCAAGCAAAGTGTGTATTCCCCCACGAAATTTCGGCTTCTATACCCTCCATATCTGCTGAAATTATGCCTAAACTTCTTACTGGTGTAGCATTTACAAACCTAATACCTGTGTTGGTAATTTCGCATTTAGCTACTTGGGTAGAATTAACTGCATATAAGTAACACTTAGTTGTAGCACCTGTTCCGCTTACTGCCTTAGAAACTGCAAATGCAAGTAAGCTAGAATTATTACCCGTAATACTAAATGCCTGTGGCACATTATTGCTTGCTGTACAAGTAGTTGCATAAGCGGCTACATTAGCAGTACCGTTAAATGTCATAACTGGTGTAGCACCAGAAGCATCCACCTTTACGTACAATAATCTTGCGCCTCCTGTAATGTTGCTCATAGCATATATAACATAGTATTGCTTACAAGTGCTTGGTATTGGTACTATAGCAATTTGTGCATTTAACATTCCGTAAAACTTATTACATATTGTACCTAAGCCTGGTAAAATATCTATAACTGTACCGTTAGTGGCTGTAAGTTCATTATCGCGCACATAAAACAAGGTTGCGCCATTAGCATCATACGCGGCGTTGGCTACGGAGTAGGCACCGTTTCCGCCTTGTGTGGCACCGGTAGGCATGGCAAAGGTCATATTAAATTTTTTGGGGGGCATAGTCCAATAGTTCATTTGGGCTAGTGCGGTGTGTACTGTTGCGCTTAGCATTGTTAGGGCTACGAGTGCGGTTTTAATTGTTCTCATTGTTTAGTTTTTATTTAAAGTTAGTTAAAATATGAATTCTTTAAGTTGTTGCGTTGGCTGTAGGTATGGCTTTATAACGCTAGTTTTTGCAAAATGTTTTACAGCTTCATGGTTATTTTTTGTATTAAGGGTTTCTGCGGTATGGCATTAACTCAAAGGTGGGTAAGTGTAGTTTTATTTTGGTTTACAGATAACTTGTTTTTTGTGCTTATTCGTTTACATTTGTAATTAAAAATAATACATATAGATGTACAGTGTATAAATAGCAACATTAAAAAAATAAGGCAACAAAAAAGTTTACGCAAGAGTTTGTAGCCAAAAAAATAGGAGTAAGCCGTGTGTGGTACAATAAGCTAGAAAACGAAGAGGTAGACTTAAAAGTAGTACTGTTACCCAAAATAACCGAGGTGCTACAAGTGCGCGTACAAGAACTTCCGCAGGTAAACGATTCTAACTATTTTAGTACTGTAAACAATAATAGTACTATAAAAAACATAGCCAACATAGTACACAACAATACCGAAATAAAACAATTGTACGAAAAACTACTGGCTAGCAAAGACTTGGTAATTGCCGAAAAAGATGCTCGCATAAAACTACTAGAACACAAACTACTATACCCTAAAAACAATAGGATTTAACTATTTTAACCTATGATAAAACAATTACACCGCACATCATCAACGCTACGTTACGTAGCAACAATATTCAGTAGCTTACTGCTCTTAATATCAATACATACCAACAGTACAGCACAAACTACAACACCTATGCAGGTAGTACGTGGCAAGGTGTTGGACGGAGAATCTAAAGCACCATTGTTTGCAGTAGTTGTAGCCCTTTTTAAAGATAGTACCGTAATAGGCGGAGCATCAACCAACGAAAATGGGGAGTTTAAAATAACGAATGTACCTGTAGGCAAATATAGGTTGCGTGCTTCGTACATAGGCTATTTGTCGTTTACAGCCAACACAGTAGAGGTTACATCTGCCAAAGAAACGTTTATGAATATAGACTTAAACGAGAGTGCCATAACCATTAAAGACGTAGTAATAACGGCTAATGGAGGTGTTAAGTATGCCGTAAATAATGATATGGCAACGGTAAGCGCACGTACATTTAGTATAGAGGAAGCTAACCGCTATGCAGGTAGCCGTGGCGAACCTGGACGTATGGCAAGTAACTTTGCAGGAGTAAATGGTAGCAACGATTCTCGTAACGATATTGTGGTGCGTGGTAACTCGCCATTGGGTATTGTGTGGCGCTTAGAGGGCGTGGATATACCCAACCCTAACCACTTTACTATAAACGGAAATACAGGTGGTACGGTTAGTATTTTAAACAATAAATCGTTGGCTAATTCTGATTTTTTAACAGGCGCATTTCCTGCCGAATATGGTAACGGACTAGCAGGTGTGTTTGATGTAAAAATGCGTACTGGTAATAATCAAAAACGAGAAACAAGTGCGCAAATAGGCGTGTTGGGGCTTGAGGTAGCATCGGAAGGACCGTTGAGTAAAAAGAGTGGAGCATCGTATTTATTTACCTATCGTTACTCTACATTCTCGTTGTTTCAAGCATTAAAAATACCTATAGGAACCGATGCCATACCCAAGTATCAAGATGCTTCGTTTAAATTAAATTTTCCCTTAAAGAAAGGCTACAACCTATCTGCCTTTGGTATTGGTGGTTTGAGCGGTATTGATATTTTATCGAGCACTAAAAAAACAATTACTGCTAACATTTACGGAGATAAAGGTGTGGATCAGTATTTTGGTTCAAACATGGGCGTAGTGGGCGTTACACTAAGTAAGCAACATAAAAACGCAGCATATTCTAAGTTAATAGTGGGTACATCGGGGTATCGTAGCCGTGCTGCACACAATAATGTAGTGCGCGATAGCGTTACGCAAGATGTGTTAAGTACTCCTGCCAAAATGCGTGGTGTATTAGACGAAGTAAAAACGTATGCCAATTATTATTACAACAAAAAGTTTAACAGTCGACTAAGCCTAAAGGCGGGTATTACCAACACGTTTACGCATCTTAATTATTACGATAGTTTGTTGAACAAAAAAACGAATATGTTTTTTAACCGCACATTGTACAAAGGCAATAATTTTTTAACACAGCCTTTTGCGCAAATAAAATATAAATTTAACAACAACATACAGCTCAACGCTGGGCTACATGGGCAGTACAGCAACATTAACAAAAATTCGTATGCCATTGAACCTCGCCTAGGAGTATCGTGGAATATTACAGAAAAAAGCAAATTGAGCCTTGGAACTGGCTTTCATAGCCAATTGCAGCCGTTTTATGTATATTACTCATTGTTAGATAGCAACAACACAGGTAGCACTAACTATTACAACCGCAACCTAAGTATGACCAAAGCAAAGCATGTTGTTTTTAGTTATGATTATAGTATTACATCAACCTCACGCCTCAAGTGCGAAGTATACCACCAGTGGCTTACGGGCGTTCCTGTAACTACCAAGGCAAGTGCATTTAGCGTGCTTAACCAAGGGGCAAACTTAAATAGAGGCTATGTAGATACGCTAATGAATACTGGTGTAGCATTTAATAAAGGTATAGAACTTACGTTAGAACAGTTTTTTAGCCGTTCTTTTTTCTTTTTGCTTACGGGTTCATATTATGATAGTAAATACAAAGGAAGCGATGGAGTGCTACGCAATAGCGACTTTAACGGCAAATACGCCGCCAACTTATTAGTAGGAAAAGAGTTTAAAATAAAAGATAAGAACTATTTTAATGTAGGTACAAAACTTACTTTAGCAGGAGGCAAGCGTTATACACCTGCCAATATTCCTGCATCAAACATAGCTGAAGAAATAGTAGAAATTGACGCTTTGCGCAATACAAAACAGTTTTATGACTACACACGTTTTGATATACGCTTTGCTTATAAAATTAACTTACGCAAAACCACTACCGAAATAGCCTTAGACTTGGTAAACGTGCTCGGTATTAAAAATCCGTTAGGGCTAACCTACGCTTACGACCCAAGCAATCCAACTGCAAACCCTATTAAAACCGAATATCAATTAGGAAGGTTGCCATTGTTTTATATTAAAGTTGATTTTTAATACTACTATTGCAGTCTCAAAAAACTACATGACTTACACCGATACACTCACTTATCTGTTTGCTCGCTTGCCTATGTTTCAACGTATAGGTGCGGCTGCTTACAAGTCCGATTTAGATAATACTTATGCACTAATGAAAGTGCTCAAAAACCCCGAAAAAAACCTCGTATGCATACACGTAGCAGGCACTAATGGCAAGGGTTCTACATCACATTTATTAGCAAGTATATTGCAGGAGGCAGGTTATAAAGTTGGTTTATACACATCGCCTCATTTATTAGATTTTAGAGAGCGTGTAAAAATAAATGGAGCAATGATTACGGAGCAATACGTGGTTGATTTTGTTGCTAAAAATAAAAATGAATTTGAAGCAATTGAACCCTCATTTTTTGAATGGTCGGTGGCATTAGCATTTGATTATTTTGCAACACAAAACGTGGATATAGCCGTAATAGAAGTAGGTTTGGGAGGAAGATTGGATAGCACCAATGTAATAACGCCATTGGTAAGCGTTATTACTAACATAGGTATAGACCACGTGCAGTTTCTGGGCGATACATTTACCGCTATAGCCACCGAAAAAGCAGGCGTTATAAAAGCCAGTACACCAGTAGTAATAGGCGAAGTAGCCAATGAAGATGTGCGCAATGTATTTGTAACTACAGCACGTAATAATAATGCACCACTATTATTTGCCCACGAAACCTACACCAAAATTACAGACAGTTATACTGATGATGCGCTAAAGATTAGCTATTTAAATGCCAACAATACAGCAAACAATGTAGCTGTAACCTGCGATTTAACTGGCGTATATCAACACAAAAACATAGCAACTGTACTTACCGTATGCGATGCTATAAAAAAATATGCCCCACAATTTAGAATAAACAACCCAACTATACTACGAGGTATAGCCCACGTAAAGCGCAACACAGGTTTACTGGGGCGTTGGCAAGTATTAAGTGTAAACCCACGCATAATTGCCGATACAGGCCACAACGAAGATGGTATAGCCGAAGTATTGCAATGCTTGGAACGTGAAATTGAATTAAAAACACTTACTGGAACGCTACATTTTATACTTGGAGTGGTAAATGATAAGGACATAAATAAAATGATTACACAATTAAAAAGTAATGCTATAACTTTAAACGCAACGTATTACACCACCCAACCTAATATTCCACGTGCATTAAGTGCTGAAACATTGCATAAAAATTTATCAGTTGAAAATTTAAAAAGCTCGTGTAATACAAGCGTAGCAAGTGCTTTGGAGCTAGCAAAAGCTAACTACATATTAGGTGATTTGATATTTGTTGGAGGCAGTACCTTTATGGTAGCTGATGCATTAAAATTATTTTAAATTATTTTCGTTTGCTAGTTGCAAAATTGAAAAATGGGTGTATATTTGCACCAGTATAAAAAGGGAGATTAGCTCAGCTGGTTCAGAGCACCTGCCTTACAAGCAGGGGGTCACTGGTTCGAACCCAGTATCTCCCACAAAAAAAGAGAAGCAATTTTGCTTCTCTTTTTTTATACATTTTTTTTATGTTTTAATCTTACAAACGCATTCTCGATTTGTAATTTAGGAAAAATGGAAAAAAAAATTGTATAAAACTTACACCAGTAAGTGTTTTAAAATATAAAAGCCAAATCTATTGTTACTGTTCGTGTATTATTAAAAAATACCCAATTTAATATCACGTTTTTACTTTACATAAACCATAGCAGTACTCGTTTGTATAGCGGTACGTTTAGCTTTTTTATTTAAGTATACAACCGTTCCTGCCATTAATGTGCTACTAATTTCTATTTTATTAAGTTTACACAATGTTCTAAGTTTTATAGCGTGAAGTTGTGCTATGGCTAGTGGAGTCTCCTTGTATTTTACTATGTGTATTTCCTCGTTGGTATTAGCATGTTTTTGTTTCAAAAACACTATATCATCTACACGCAACATATTATAATTGGGGTCTAAATCGTTGTATTTGTACAATTGTTCTAACTTCAAATTATAAGCCTTAGCTATACGGTAGTAAGTATCGTAGCGATTAGCAACAATGAATGGAGCATTGTTTTTGTAGTAAAGTATATGGTCTTGCACAAAACGATAGTAAGGCGCAGAAGGTACATTGGTAGGTATTTCTATTTTTTTTGAAACTAGTAAAGGTATATAATCGTATTGGTTTAGTTCAAAAGTTTCTATTACTGTAATCAGTTTTTGAGCGTATGCTTTGTCGGTGGCGTATCCAGCAGATTTTAAACCACTTGCCCAAGCACAATAATCAGTAGTGTGTAATTCAAATAATGAAGCGTACCAAGGACGTGTTGCTAAAAATTGACTGTGGTCTGTGTAAGAATCCTCCGCACAATCGTATGCTCTAAAACATTCATCAGGAGCATCGTCAGTGTAAGAATAGGTACTACCAGCCCAATCTCTTTTACATTTTATGCCAAAATGATTGTTTGCTTGCGTTACTAGTTCGCTACGCCCTGCTTTAGTTTCAATAATACCTTGTGCCAAAGTAATGCTTGCAGGTATACCGTACATAAGCATTTGTTGTATTGCTAATTGCTTGTGCAATACTATATAATTAAGCTTATCAATAGTTGACGAATTAAGTTGAGCCCTAATCACGATTGGTTTATATGTAAACAAAAAAACGAAAATGTAAATAATATTGCGCATACAGTAGTATATTTTTTAACGAAAATAATAAACTTAATAAGCTGTAAACGGTATCTTGCACCATACTTTAAACAATTAAATGTTAATTAAAATAGTGGTAAGTACTTTAATAATACAGCTAATAATAGTGTTTATCCGTATTCAAAAGCGAATTATTAATGTTATACAAGCCCAAAAAACAGAGCTTGTATTTAATATTGTTTTTTTGTTTAATTTTGTAACTAAATAAATAAAAAACAAAAAATGATAAATATGTACAAAAAAATATCCGTAGTACTTTTAGTTACTACAGGATTATTTGCAACCAAAGCTAATGCACAATTAGCAACAGGAAACATTACTATAGGAACAACAGCAGGCTACGCTACACTAGCCAATGCAGTAGATTCGTTAAACCTATATGGTGTAACTGTACCTACCACTATTAAAATACCAGTTGGTTATATCGAAACTGCTCCAGTAGGCGGGTTTAGAATTACCGCTACAGGTACTATAGCTAATCCAATAATAATAACAGGTCTTACAGGAGGTGCAAAACCAGTAATTACAGCCAATACTACTAACATAGCAGGTACTTTAACCGATGCTATTATTAAAATAGTAGGGGGAGATTTTATTACTATTAACAATTTAGAATTAAGAGAAAATGCTGCAAATACCGTTGCAGCAGCAGCAACTAATACTATGACTGAGTGGGGTATTGCTTTGTTATACGCCAGTACCACTAACGCATCGCAAAACATAACGCTAACCAACAATACTATTGTATTGAGTTCTTCGGCTAATTATCAAAACGCGTTTGGTATATATGCTAATGCAACGCACTCTTCAACCGCCCCATCTACATCTGTACCTGCTACTACAACTTTAGGTACTAACTCTGGTTTGGTGATTAAAAGCAATACAATATCAGGTGTAAATAACGGTATAGTGGTAATAGGTACTACTGCAATTGCAGATTTTAACGATGGTATTACCATTGGTGGTACTACACTTGCTGATGGTAATACTATTACGGGTTTTGGCTTTACAGGTACGTTCTCGGCTTACGCAAATGTTTCAGGTAGTATAAATGGTGTGTTAGTTCGTAATTCTAAAAACGTGGTAGTTTCTAATAATACCATAACAAGTAGTGCTTTAGCCACAGCGGGTACTGTTTTTGGTATTCAATTTCCAGGATTTAGCGTAGTTCCTTCAGGAGCGTTTACACAAAATATAAATAGCAATAGTATTAGTTTAAAAACAAATTTTATAGCAGGAACATTATTTGGTATAAGTATGCCTAGCGGAAATGCCTCTACTACCTCTACTATTAATATTAATAATAATAACTTTAGTAATTTTGACCATGCTACTGCAACAGGTAGTGGAACTATTTTTTTTATTACACAAACAGGATTTCACCAATTTATAAACATAAACAACAATACATTTACCAACATTAGTTTAAAAACTACAGGTAGTGTAACATTAATAAATAATAATTTAAGCTCGCCAGCTAATGGTGTTAAAAATGTAAATGGTAACAGTATTGTTACTGCATTTAATAAAACAGGCGCAGGAGGAACGGTAACTTTAATTAATGACCAAGGAAACAGCCCAGCAGGAACTTTTAATACTATGAATAATAATAGTTTCGTTAATATTAATTTTACAGGCTCTACCATAATGGCAGGTGTCGTTAATGTAGATGGTGCTACCCCACCTAGTGGTCCAACAAAAACAGTTACAGGTAACACATTATCTCTTTGGAACGGAGGTACATCTTCTATTACAGGGTTAAATATTAGTTTTAGTGGAAGTTCTACTGTTTCAGGTAATGTTGTAAGTGACATTACAGGAGCTGGGAACATTACAGGTATAACCTCAGGTAGCGGAATCGAAACATTTACAGGTAATACGGTTCGTTTTCTATCTTCAACAGGAGCTTCAATAGTAACAGGTATAGCTAATACAGGCGGTATTACTAAAGTATTTAACGGTAATAAAATACATACCTTAGAAGTTAACAACGCAGGTGGTTCTGTAAATGGTATATTATTATCAGGAGGAACTACAGTAACGGTGCAAAACAACGTTATTGGCGACTTGCGTGCGCCTATAGCAGCTGCTGCAACAGATGTAATAAGAGGTATAAATATTACATCAACAGCAACCTTGGCTAACTACAACATTTATTATAACAGTATATACTTAAATGCAGTAAGCTCAGGTGCTAACTTTAGTACTACAGGTATATTTCATACTACTAACGCAACTGCTACTTCAGCACAATTAAACTTAAACAACAATGTTATTGTAAACAAATCTACCCCAATGGGTACAGGCGTTACGTCAGTATTACGTCGTAGTTCAAATGTATTAACCAACTTTGGTACAGGTAGCAACAATAACTTGTTATATGTAGATACAACAATTGCCAGCAGAGCAATGTTGTATGATGGTACTACCCTAACACAAGGTTTATCAGCTTACAAAACATTGGTTACTCCACGCGAAACATCAAGTAAAGCAGAAAATGTAGCGTTTGTATCTACAATAGGAACTAACCCAACATTCTTACAAATAAATACGGTAACCCCTACATTTGCCGAAAGCGGAGCACTTAACATAGGTGGTATTACTACCGATTTTGGTGGAGTTATACGCCAAGGTAACGCAGGTTACGCAGGTACAGGCACAGCACCAGATATGGGTGCGTATGAGTTTAATGGTGTTTCTAATTTACCACTTTGCGCTGGCACCCCAGCTGTTGCTAATACCGCCTCTACCAGCACATTAGTTTGTTCGGGTACATCGTTTGGTTTATCATTATCTACTAATTACTCAGGTACTGCAGGTATTACTTACCAATGGCAATCATCGCCAGATAGTATTACATTTAATAACATAGCAAGTGCTACAGGTGCTACTTATACAGCATCACAAACAGCCACTACTTTTTACAAATGTGTTATTATATGTAGTAATAGTGGTATGAGTGTTACAAGTGCAGCTATTAAGGTAAGTCTAAACTCATTCTTAAACTGTTATTGCGCAGCTACTTACAGCTCAGGTTGTGGTAGTGGAGATGAAATAACTAAAGTAGTGTATAAAACAATAAACAATGTAAGTACTTGCTCGGCAGGTAATTATGCTAATTATAATACACCAAACCCTACAGTGTTTTTAGGTGCTACAGATACTATGAGAGTTTCATTTGGAACAGATGGAAATCAATATTCGGCAGTGTGGATAGATTTGAATCAAGATGGTGATTTTGCTGATGCTGGAGAGGTTGTAGCCGCTTCAACAGTTACACCAGGTACAAGTGGAACTACTATTTATTTAGTAACTATTCCCGCAACAGCTACAGTAGGAACTACCAAAATGCGTATTAGAGGGGGTAATGATGTTGCCTTAACAAACACACCATGTGGCGCAAGTACAAGCAGTTTTGGCGAAACTGAAGATTATTTAATTACAATAGCTTGCCCAACAATGGTAGGTCCAACTACATCAAACTCATTTATTTGTACAAATAATTCTGCTACACTTATTGCTGCTGCCAATAATGCAGGTGCGCTTAAATGGTTCACTGATAGTATTGGCGGCACATTAATTAAAACAGGTAATTCATATACCACAAGTATATTAAATGCTGATACTACGCTTTGGGCACAAGAATCAATAGGAGTATCATGCATATCTCCACGTACTAAAGTTAAAGTAAACATTACACAAGTAACTGTTGCTTTAAATCCAATAAACGTTACATGTAATGGAGGTAGTACAGGTTCATTTACC
>JACMRI010000054.1 GCA_014376525.1 Bacteroidia bacterium
ATCTGATCCATTATATTTACCGTCCCAACCTTGATTTCCTGTAAACAATATTTGACCCCAACGGTTGAATATAGTTAAATCTAAACCTTTCAAAAACAAATCGTTTTTACCATCGCCATTAGGGCTAAAGGCATTGCTTAACGGAAGTGTTTTTATGGTTAATGAGTTATCAGCCCAGTTTATACAACCATTGCCAGTTACTTGCACTTTTATATTTTGAGTACCCGACGGATTTTGAGTTTCAAACAAATAACCTCCCTGATATACTTGTTTGCTATCAATGTACCAAGTATAAACATCATAGGTATTTGGGTTGCTTTCAAAAATAATACTTTCGCCTTCATACACTGTATTATTTTGCGAGTTGGACGTTATTGTTATATGCGGTAATGGTTTTACGATTACAGGTATTTGCAAGAAATTGGCCGCCTTACTTTGGCAACCTTCTACAGTATTTGTAGCTAAATAATATGTTGTATTACTAGTAAGTATTGGTGATGTAAAAGATGTACCTGTGGTAATTGTATCTTGCCAAGATGCACTACTTAGCCAATAAATAGTAGCTGTTGAAGGCACTACTGATGCACGTAGTACAATAGAGTCCCCCTCACATATTGGTTTAACATAGGTTAATAAATTTGGCGGATTAGGCAAAGGAAGTATTGTTACTAATAAGGAATCTCTAACTTCGCTGGCCTTGCAGCCTATTGTATTTTTAACTTCAGCATAGTAGTATTGGGTAGCTTTAGAAACAATTACAGCACTATCAATACCTATACTTGTGTTACCATTATTAGTAGAGTACCACTTTACGGTATTGCCTATTGTAGTTATACTTTTAAGAACTATAGTATCGTTTTCGCACAGACTATCGTTGGGGGTGAGTGACAAAGTAGCCTTAGCGGGGCGTGGCAATACTACTATAGTAATACTATCTCTTACTGTTTTAGAAAAACAATTTGTACTTACTATTTTTGTTTCAAAATAATAAGTAACGTTTGCAACTATTGGTGGTGTAACAAAATTAAGCGTTCCTAACAATGCTCCACCAGTAATGGTTGCGTATACATTGGTAACTACACCTGCAACTGTTGTAGTTTTTAGGGTATCGCGCAAGCCTATACATATACTGTTGTTGAATAATGTGCTTATAACTGGCACTGCTGGTAAAGGGTTAACTACTATTATAATACTGTCTCGTTTAGCTTTTGCAATACAACCTGAATCACTTATAGTTTCAAAATAATATGTGGTTGTATTGTTTAACACTGGAGTTGTATAATTTACTGTGCCTACTGCCGTGCCACCTATGGGTAGTGTATATACACTGGTAGTAACATTTGGAGTAGCACTGCCCATTATAATGGAGTTACCAGCACATATAGTATCTACTAAGCCTGAAGTACTAAACGCTGTAGGAGTAGTATTGATAGTTACCATAACCGAATCTCTATTTTTGCACCCTAGTGTACTTGTTTCTTCTACAATAACATAACCTGATGTTACATTGCCCCAAGTTACATTTGCCATATTAGTACCTTGTCCACCGGCAATGTTACCGCCAACTGCGTACCATATTACTGTACCACTATTTGTATTAGAAGTAGTGTACGTGCCTGTGGCACCAGTACAACTGACCAAATTAGTACTTGTTAATGAGGGTGTAAACGAAGTACTTATTAAATTTATACTTACTGAATCTTTATTTTTACAACCAAAACTATTGGTTTCTTCTAGTACTACTTTACTTGGCGATACATTGCCCCAAGTAACGTTAATAGAGCTTGTGCCTTGCCCACTGGTAATGGTTCCACCTGTTACTGTCCAGTTAAGTGTGCCTGTACTTGTTGTACTATATGTACCTGTGCCTCCATTACATATTGTTGCGGTAGATGCTGTAACCAAAGGTGTGGGCTTAGGATTAACGGTTATAGTAACTATATCTCGTGTGGTGCTAGCTACACAACCTGAAGCGTTTTGGGTTTCTAAGTAGTAGGTAGTATTGGTAGTTAATGGTGGTGATGTAAAATTTAATGTACCTAACGATGCACCTCCTGTAGGGGTTGAAAACACATTAGTAGTAACGCCTGCTGTTGGTGCAGTAGTTATAGTTACTATTTCGCCTGAGCATATAGTACTATTAGGGCCTACCGCAGTAGTTATAGGTGCTGGTACTGGATTTACAGTAACTGTAGCGCTTGCATTACCTGTAGTACAACCAGTAGTACTTGTAACAGTAGCGGTATATGTACCACTTGTAGAAACATTTATGGTTTGTGATGTTGCACCATTAGACCAGGAATACGCAGGATAACCTGCACCGGCATCAAGTGTTACGCTACCTCCTTGGCAAAACGTAAGAGGTCCATTTGGGGTAATTACGGGTGTGATTTGTGCGGGTAAAACATAAGAGATTTCCAACTCTACTCTATCCATACATATACTATTTGCTGCGCTTGGGCATATTTGAAGTGTATTATTAGACCCATAATTATAACTTGGAATACCACATGGATAAGTATTAGAAGTTACTGCTGATATACCACAAGGATTATTACTGCACGAACAACCAGTGTTTGTTTCATTAACAGTTGGAAATACTGCGCCGTTAATTGTACCAAACAAAGCATCTCCATAGCAACCTGCAGTATAATATTTTATTAAAATACTAGTAATAACATATCCAGAAGGAACAGGATCAAAAAACACTTTAGTTCCGCAACCAGCAGAACCACAGCCTAAATAATTATCAAGACACCAATAATCATTTCCACAAACTGTACAGCAACCATTTGCTTGTGCCCCACTAAAATCAATAACTTGTATTACCGTTTGTGAATACGTGCTAAAAGTGCTTAACATGATTAGCAATAATGAATAGTAAAATTTTTTCATAATTGAATGTTTTATTTATTTGAAACAGTAAGATATAAGGCTGTATATTGTTTAAAATTTTCAATCTTGGGAAGAAATTTATTCAAAACAATAACACAATTTTTATTTTCAATGACATCACATTTGCCAATAATTTCTGTATTTGCAGGAATTGTTAGCGTTTTTTTATTTTCAATTTTTTCTTCCTTAACCCATTTTAAATCGGTTGTAAATATTGCATCAAACCATTCAACTGTTACTGGATAAGGGTTTGTATTCGTAAATTTCATAATTATTACATCTTGCCTTACACATTTATCTAATGTGTAACTTCCTTGCACACCATTAATAGTATTATTTCCTGTTACTGCTAATTTCATAGGGATCCATATTGGAGCTGTTTGCGCTACTATTTTAACAGAAAATAGTAATACTATACTTAAGATGAGAAAATAGTTGGATTTATTCATAATATAGGGAGCGTATTAAATGATTAATTTATTTACTTAATAATTTTTATACTACCAAATATATTAAAAATAAGCTAGCTACCAAAATTATTTTTCCGTGCATTGTATTTTCTATTTAGGTAGTTTTGAAACATCATAACACTTTATTTTAATGCTTACAAAACATTTACATCACTTTTCAATAATTCTTATTGGTTTGGCTTTAAGTTGCTATTCGTATATAGCTATACAAAATGGTGTAGTTACCTGGGCCGACCCTTTAGCTGGGTTTGAAGCTATGACACATTGGCTAAAAGGGGGCGCATGGAACACTATTTCTTATAGTAATATTAATGCTACTATGCAACCTGCCCAACATTACCTTAATTGGTGGACACCAGGGCAATATATGGTGCCATGGTTATTTATTAAATTATTGGGGGTAAATATAAATATAGCGCAAGTTATAACTATTGTATTGGCTGGTGATATTAGTGTTATAGGCTATTATAAGTTAATGAAATTGTTAAACATTAATACTGTGGTAATACACGTAATGATACTATTATTGGTATTTAACAGAACATTTTCATGGCATTACTTAGTATATTTTGGTGGTGAAACATTGTTGTGGGCAGCTACACCATGGTTATGTTACGTGCTTATAAAGCAATTTAATTATAGTTATACATATCCTATTATTGCGTTTATGATAGGTATTGTAGGAGTGTTTTTAAAATCATCGTTTATTATAACATATATGGCTATAGGTGTATATTTATTTTTTAAAACCACATCATCTGTACAACAATTAGTACAACCACAACGCTGGAAACCATATATAGCAATGCTTGCAAGTGTACTGTGCGTGTATGTATTTTACTTGAGTAAAGGCCCAACACCATCAACCACTATAGATACCACCATGACTAATGATGTACCCAATACCTTACTTGGCGACCTAACACATCCGTGGAGTAGTATGGTTACTCACTTTTTAAAAATAGCTGATGTACTACAGCATTTTGCACCAAAGCTAAATGCCAATGCTATAGATGTGGCGTGGGTATTTTTACCTTTTGTATGTTTATCTATTGTATTGTGTATTTACTTTTTCAAAAAACGAACTGAACAACCGGTATATTTATTAGCAGTAACAGTATATGTAGTAACAGCAAGCATTTTTACATTTTATTATTTGCAAAACAAAGCAGTGTCTTATGAAACAAGGCATTATTATTTTGTAGGAAACATAGCAGGAATGGCTATTTTACAACTGTTACACACTTATTACAAACGTATTTTTGTTGTGTTAATTAGTATCCTATTACTACTTTCGGCAGTAGATTTTATTCGTTTTTTTAACCGTTTGCAACAAATAGAAAAAGAATATACTTGGTTTCATAATTTAAAAATAGAACGTAGCATTGTGCCATCAATGCACTTTATTAATGTGTTTATAGCTAAAGATTCAACCATTAATGTACACTGCGACGCTACTTATACACGTGCGCTATTTAAACAAAAATGCAAATTAGTCTGTATTGCGAAACACCATACAAGTAAAGTACTTTCGCAAAACATGTATATTGCTTTAGATGATTCGATACGAATTAACTTACCTATTAAGTGTATTGATAAAACAACATTGATTGTGTACACTGGCGCATTAAAAAACAGTTCATTGAGCGAGATAAAAATGCGCTACGCTACACCTCAACAGTATGTAAGTTACTACCACACTACACTTAATTATACCATTGCAATAGTAAGGCGTTACTAAAAATATGTAATAGAAAAGAGGCTGCTAAACTAAGTTTAGCAGCCTCTTTTCTATTTTTAATTTGTGTTATTATTTAATCAATTGTATCAATCCTTTTAAATCTTTGGTTTGTACGCCATCAGTAGCTACAATTTTTATTACATAATAATAAGTACCATCGTGCTGTACGCTTCCGTCCCAACCTGTAGTAGCATCACTTTCAAATACAGGCTTACCCCAACGGTCAAATATTACATAATTTATGGTTTTAATACCAGTACCAGTAACTTTAAACACATCATTTTTACCATCGCCATTGGGTGTAAATATGTTAGGAACTTTAGCATCAAATTTCTCATACACATTTATTATTACAGTTTGCGTATCTACACAATTAAACTTATCGGTTACGGTAAGTAATGCTGTATATGCTCCAAAGTTAGCATACGTGTGTGTAGTGTTATAAGCTATAGTATCTTTATTATCTCCAAACATCCAAGTGTAAGTATTACCTGCATAGTTAGTAGATGTGTTAGTAAAATTTACACTCAATGCTTCCACACCTGCTACTGTGCTAGTGGTAAATGTAGCATTAGCATACGTACTATCTACTACATTGTATTTAAGAGAATCAATACAACCAAAGGCATCTTTTACAGTAACTGTATATGTACCTGCATTTACATTTTGTAAACTTATTAGTTGTGTGTTACTGATTTGTGTGTTACTGAATTCTGTGTTTGATTGATTGTGCCATTTAACATTTATAGGGAGTGGATTTTTAATTAAAATATTATTAATATCGGCAGATGCTTTACCGCAAATAGTGTAGGTAGCTGCGCCATTGTTTATAAATACATTATCTATTTGTAAACCAACAGTTTTATATATTGTGCTTACACAACCGTAGGCATCAGTTACGTTTAGCTTGTATATACCTGGCTCAAGTGGTGTGGGGTTAAGCATACCTTGTACACTTGTTACTACTACATTATTACTGGTATTAGTCCAAGTGGTATTAGCTGGGTTTGATGATGCTAAATACATTAGTGTAACACCTGTTACCGCACCGTTGTTAGCGGTACATATAGCTGGTGTAGTTATTCCTACGGTAGCTAATGCGGTGTCTATTTTTTGAGTTATTGTTTTATAAATAGTGCTTATACAACCGTAGCCATCGGTTACGTTTAACTTGTATGTACCAGGTGCAAGTGGTGTGGGGTTAAGCATACCTTGTGCACTTGTTACTACTAGATTAGTGGCTGTGTTAGTCCATGTGGTATTAGCTGGGTTTGATGATGCTGGATACATAAGTGTAACTCCTGTTACCGCACCATTATTAGCAGTACATAAAGATGGAGTAGTTGTACCTACAGTTTTAATTGCCGTATCAATTACTAATATTACTTTAAGCTTAACGGTATCAATACATGTTGTGCTACTGTCTTTAAATATTACATAATACGTACTTGGAGTTACGTTATACACTGGAGTAGAATCCATTGCCGTTTGATTATAACGAGGGAAACTAGGTAACAAAGCATTGTTAGCACTATCAATTATTGAGTACGTAACTGATGCATTAATAAACTTTGTAGTAGATTTAAGTATTTGTCCGTTAGTTGTACATAATTTATTAAAATACCAAGGTGAGCCAGTAATAACAGGCACACGAACCGATTTTATTTCAAATGTTTGTTTGGCTCTACATGCACCGTTCATTACATTTATTGTGTAATAACCTATGGGCTGTGTAAGCAACGAATCATCGGTAGCACCTGTAATAATGGTAGCTGGCAATGTTGTGTCTTGGCCTGTATACCACTGGTAAGTGTACGGAATACCAAATGTTGGCAATGCTTCTACGTTGGTAATAGAACCATTAGTTTTTATACATGTAACATTTACTATTGTGGCATTGTTTGTATTTACTTTAGGTGTAATATTTACTTTAATATTTTTAATGATAGAATCTTTGCACGTTAAACCCACTAGTGTATTTATAGTAATGTGTTTAATACTTATTAAACCACTTATTGCCGAATCGGCTAAGTAATAATTACCACTGTTTAATGGAATTTCTTTAACCAAACCTGGGCGTACCCATATAGAGTTTGCTGCTGTAAGGCCTGTAGCTACTGCCAAAGGATTTAAAAATAAACCGCTAGTAGTTTGGCAAACATCAGGTGTTACAAAATTAGGTGTTGGGGTACGCAGTACTAATATAGATTTTACAGCAGTATCTGTACCACATGAGCTAAGCGCATTACCTACTATGTATCGTATTTGTATGGTTGCAGTATCTACTCCTAAGGCAAACTTAGTGCTGTCTAAGTTTAAATAACGAACACCCATAATAGAGTATATTTTCCCGTTTGATGTAGGTAACGTTGTAATATCCCAATTGCCGCCAATAGTGCCATTTACCAAACTATCTAAGTTAAGTGTATGGCTAGATTGGCAAATGGTGTTAGGCAACATAAAGTCTGCACTATCTTTACCATTTACTGTTATGGTACGGTTTTCAATTTTACTACAAGTACCATTGCTCACAGTATAACTTATAACAAACTGTTGTGGTAATGTACCCA
>JACMRI010000055.1 GCA_014376525.1 Bacteroidia bacterium
CCACCTTTCAATTGCACATTCACATTACCTGTTGTTGTAAACTGTGCTGCACTTTCTGATGAAGCGCTCGTTAAAAGATCTAATTTAAAAGTAGGCGAATTAGTCCCAATACCTACATTGCCATTACTGTTAAGTATACGCATGTTTTCTATGCTATTGGTTTTTAGTACTAAATCTTGTGCATCTATTGTGCCTATAAAATTAACACCTGCGCTTGTACCACTATTGCCTATTAGTTCCCACGCGTTACCCGTGCCTATACCTACCCACTTTGCACCATTCCAGTAGTAATAACCTGTTTTTACATCGTTGGGGAATACTCCTACGGGCAATAAGTTAAACACTAGCAAACTTAATGTAGGTGCGGTAATAGGTGCAGGGTTATTACTCGCTACTAACTGCACACGTGGTATAAGCAAACCTCTTGTAGTATGAGTTATATCTAGTATTGAAGAGGCATCGGGATTGGTTACATTTATACCTACATTTTGCGCTTGTATAGTATTGCATACAAAGCTTGATGCACATAGCAATGATACAATACTACATAGGGATTTAAATTTCACTTTTTTTGTTTTGTTTATCTTAGCAAACGCTATTTTGTTTTGGATAAATACATTCATTGCATTCACTTTTTTAACCCGCTCGTCTCGTAGCAGAGATTGAAAAAAATAGCGTGAGACACTTGCTATTACTCGCGTATGAAAGAATCAAAAACCTTAGAAAACAAGATTACGCTTACACAAATATTGCATGAGCTTTTACTTAATACTTCATACCCCTCTTGAAGTTTCTAGCTTTCACTCGCAGAATGATATAGCAAACGCTATTTATTATTGATGCTAAAGTAACAATAAAAATGATTGGTGGGTAAGTAACGTAGCGTTTAGGTATTAAAACGAGTTGTTGTTTTTTTACAACAAGGGATTGTGCTCCCTTGTTACCGTTTAAAATAAGCACCGCATTATACAATGCCACTAGTGCCGAAGAACTTATACCCAACCTCCAACTTAACAACTGGGACACCACAACATGGAATCCCGAAATGATAAATACAGCAATACTATTGGTTAAGCAATGGAATTAGCCAACAACTCCTGCGCATACTGTGCTACTATTTGTGGAGTAATGCAGTCGTGTTGGGCTATGCGCAACAAGCAAGGGAGTTGTGTGTAGTTTAAAATAAAGGATTCGCTACTTAGGTTGGTAATACCATTAAACACAATACCTTTAATAGGAATGTTATGCTTGCATAATATTTCGTAAGTAAGTAAGGTATGGTTAATACTTCCTAAATAATGTTGGCTAACCAATACCACAGGCAAGTTTAATTTTATGATTAAAGCAAGTGTAGTTTCAGTATCGTTAATAGGTACAAGCACTCCTCCTGCGCCCTCTACTATTAGGTTATGCGTGGTGGTAGGTAAGTGTATATTGGCTAACTGAATAGTAACACCATCTAGTTGTGCTGCCAAATGTGGCGATGCTGCCGTGCGCAATTCGTAAGCACTATCGTAAAAGGTAATAGGAGTAGTTACTAAATTTTGCACCGTAAGAGCATCAGGGCTAGTAAGCTCGCCTGCTTGTATAGGCTTATAATAGTGGGCTGCGTAGGCTTGGCAAAATATAGCTGACACCAAAGTCTTGCCTACATTAGTGCCTATGCCTGTTATAAAATACTTATGTACCATTTATTTTTTTGTAATTTTTAAGTATGCATCAAACACATCACGTGTGCGCAAGTAACCTAAGCATATTCCTTTGTCTACTATGGCTACCTTGTCTACGTCGTGTTCCATTATGGTGTCTAACACCTGTCGTATAGATTGGTATGGGCTTGCAGTAGATATGTGTTTATCTATGATGTTGTTAAATTGCAAATAGGCATCATCTTCTACTTGTTCCATGGTATGTTTGCGCAACGATATTTCGCCCAAATATTTTTTATGCTCATCTACTACAATAAAATCGCTTGCGTGTATTTCGGTAGATAAACTGCGTAATGCTTCATACGAAATAGTGTTTTGTATTACAGCCAAGTTGCGGTATTCGGCAAACAAATCGGCTATTACGGTAGAGTTTAACACATCTATTTTCATATCCCACAGGTGCGCAGGACTTTGAAAACGAGTATGTACTTGTGCTTTATACAAGTTAATTTTCTTAGATAATATAAACGTAAAAATACTTACCAAAATAAGTGGAGGCAACAATATGTATGTGCCTGTAACCTCACATATCATTATAATACCTGCAATAGGCGCACTGGCTATACCTGCATAAAAAGCACCCATACCCACTACCATAAACGACGCCAAATGAAACGCATTGCTAGGCTGAACAAACAATGCAAAATAATATACCGCTGCGCCCAATGTAGCACCTACAAACATAGACGGCCCAAACATACCCGCCGAGCCACCACTACCAATGGTTAAGGTAGTAGCTACTACTTTTAAAAACGCTAATAATAAAAAACAAACCGCAACCTGCAAGCTAGTAGTGCCAAGGTGTGTAGGTTGTAAGCCATTAAATAATTGTTGTAATATAAATTGCCCTGTACCCGAAACTTCAAAAAAGAACACATAAATAATACCCACCAATAGCCCGCCCAATGCGGGTTTTAGCACTTTAGACACTTTAGAGTTGCGTATAAATAAGCGAGTATCTTTAAAACCTTTGAGAAACAAATAACCAAAAGCAAAACACAAAATACCAAGTATTAAGTAGTAAGGTAACTCGTAAAAATGCAACTCGCCAATACCCGTAATTTTAAATAATTCATTCTGTACACCAAACAAACCAAATATTAAAAACGCAGTAACGCTTGATATAAAGCAAGGAATAAGGGCATCGCTTTCAATATCTTCTTTATATACCATTTCGGCAGCGGTAAGCGCACCACCTAATGGCGCACGAAACACCGCACCCAAGCCTGCTGCCGTGCCTGCAAGTAATAGTGTGCGTCTTGCACGTTCGCCAAGTTGCATACTGTTGGCTATAAGTACACCTATGCCTGCACCTATTTGCGAAATAGGCCCTTCTTTACCACCACTACCGCCTGATGATAAGGTAATAATAGTACTTGCCGATTTTACAAACGGTACACGAGTATTAATATTTCCTCCCTTGTTATGAAAAGCATCTATCATTTCGTTGCTCCCTGCGCCTGCTGCCTCTGGAGCAAAATAAGTAGTAATAAGCCCTGTGAGCAATCCGCCTAGTGCAGGCACAAGCACAATAATTACTAACGTTAGTATGTTGTGATGTGATAGCCGTTCTATAAACGAACTATTAGTGGCGGAACTTAGTAGTAAAAAATCAGTATAGAAATGCTCCGTATAATTTAATACACTTACAAACGCTACCGATACCAAACCGCATAGCACACCCACCACTATTGATAAAATATAAATTTTACCGCTATTTTTTGATGTTATTAAATTAACAAAGAATCGTTTAACCATTACTCCTAATTTAGGTCAAATGTATGGTTTAAAAAACAATATCCTTTTTAGTCAAAAATAAGTAACCCCACTCCCACAACGTAATGAACTATGCACCGTTAATAAAATAAACACACGGAGGAGTTCTACTGGTTTGTTATCTGCACATTTGTTTAGTAAATCTATAACAAACATTGAGTGGAAGCAAAACAACAATTTAACACGCACCTTGCCTTTGCATTAGCCAATAATGAGCTAGTGCAACAGCGCACTACTAACGCACAACAGCACTTACACGCAACCAACGGCATAATAGCCGAACGCTATGCACGCATTGATGTAGCTAAGAGTAGAGCCGAAGCATTAAAGTTTAAAAGCATAGAAAACTTAGAACGTTTACTTATAGATTTTGAGTACGCATTTACACGCCGCAATGGTAAAGTTATATGGTGCGAAACATTAGCCGATGTTGAAATTGAATTTAAAAAAATAAACCAAAAAAACAAATTAAAGTGGAACATCCATTCGCAAGATTCATTAATAAAGGAGCTGAGCGTAAACGAATATATACTTAACAACGAACTAAATGCAAAGACCACTAATGCACAGTTAGATATATACACCGCAGCTTTTATTACTGCTGATGCTGGTGCGGTTATTATTGCTAATCAGCCTCCGTTAGTAAATAAAAATACCAACGTTATATTAGCTACTATAGATTGTTTGATACCCAAATTAACCGATGTAGATTTGTTTCTGCCCCTTCTATCTACCTACAAAAACAAGCAACTCCTACAAAACGAAATAAGTATTGTGTTTGGTAACGAAGAAAAATCGAATTCCGAAACTCTATTATTTATTATTGATAATGGACGTACCAAAATATTAGAACAAATAGAACAGCGCAAAGCATTATATTGTATTAATTGTGATGCCTGCAACTATGTGTGCCCTGTGAGCAATACCGTAGGTGAAGAAGGTTTTGTTACCGCTACCACAGGTCCTATTGCTATGATTAAAAATCAGTTTCAATATGATTTGCATCAGTACAAGCATCTAAGTTATGCAAGTACTATGTGTGGCAAGTGTAGTGATGTATGCCCTGTAAACATTGATATACACCAACAACTAATAAATAACCGCAAGCACATAGTAGAAAAAAACTTAACTAGCAAAAGCGATAATATAGCATTGTTTTTTTGGAAAAGTAATATGCTAAAACGTAGCAAAATAGAAAAAGGTGGCGCTACGTTAAAGAATTTTATGCTTAAACAATTTTTTAAAAAACAATGGGGCGATGAACGTGAATTTCCTGTTGTACACACCAAATCATTTAACCAACTTTGGCGTGAGAAAAATAAAAAATAAAACCAATGAGCGAACGTGTATTAGTAATAGGTTCTAACGGACAAATAGGTACAGAGTTAGTAGCAGCATTACGCCTGCAATATGGACAAAGTAACGTGATAGCAAGCGATTTAAAACTACCTTTAGTAGCCAACGAGCCATTTGCAACCTTAGATGCACTTGATAAAACTGCACTATACAACCTTGTAAAAAAAGAAAACATAACCATAATATATTTGCTTGCCGCTATGCTAAGTGCCACAGCCGAGCAACAGCCTGCCTTTGCGTGGAAATTAAATATGGAAAGCCTGTTTAATGTATTGGAATTAGCTAAAGAAAAACACATTAAACAAATATACTGGCCAAGTAGTATAGCTGTATTTGGACCAACTACACCACGTACTAACACTCCTCAGTACACCATAATGGAACCGAGTACAATATATGGTATAAGTAAGCAAACAGGCGAACGTTGGTGCGAATGGTATTACAACAAACACCAAGTAGATGTTCGCAGCTTGCGATACCCAGGTTTAATAAGTTACACAGCCGCACCTGGTGGTGGCACTACAGATTATGCGGTACATATATTTTACGAAGCACGAAAGAATAATACTTACACCTCATTTTTAGATGCTGACACTGCACTGCCAATGTTGTACATGGACGATGCAATACGTGCAACACTAGAAATAATGAATGCTGACTCCTCCAAAATAAAAATACGTAGCGCTTACAACATAGGCGGTATAAGTTTTACGCCTGCGCAAATAGCCACAGAAATACAAAAACACATACCCAATTTTACCATAAACTACATGCCCGATTTTCGACAGCAAATAGCCAACAGTTGGCCACAAAGCATTGACGACAGCTATGCTAGCAACGATTGGGGATGGAAACATAAATACAACTTACAAGAGATAGTAGGCATAATGCTTGCAAATATTAAATAGACATATTATCGTTTGTTAAATTTTTTTGGTTTTTGAAAAAAAATAGTAATATTGTAGAATTATAAACCAATTAAAAAAAACAAAATGAAAAAATTAGTATTAGTAGCTGCAGTAGTAGTAGTAGCGTTGACATCATGCAAAAAAAGTTACAAATGTGAGTGCACAACAGGAGGTATGACTATCTCAGGCGGTACATTTAAAGCTACAAAAGCTGA
>JACMRI010000056.1 GCA_014376525.1 Bacteroidia bacterium
GGTATCTCGAATGGTTTGAAAGAACAGTTTGATAGCGTTGACTATCTGGTTTTGGTACGAAGCAGACAGCTTATTCTTCAAAATGTACTCGTTGTTATACATAATCACATCGTCATTTGTAATTTCTGCAATGGATTTCTCTCGATAAAATACCAAAAATGATTTCAAGGCATCACTATAAGAAGTAACTGTACTTTCACTATACCTTTTGGAGCGCATCCATTGTTTAAATTTTTCAATTTGAAGAATCTACCCTGATACTTCGGCTCCGCTCAGTAAACAGCTTAACACTTGCGAGAACACCACCAACTATTTAAACATTGGAACACTTACAGAAACATGGGTTTGCACCGTTATAACGTAACTTTTTAAGTATATTGCCGTTAGGATAGTAGTTAAATACGTTTATGTAGGAAGTGGCATTACCAATGGCAATACTACTATTGCTTGTAATTGAGTTGCCTACGGCTAAGGATTTTACAAGTCGGTTAAGTTGGTCGTACATATAATCAAGACTAGCAAAATTATTTATATAATTTTGTTATAACAAATATTTTATCTTACACGATATCAAATACCACATAGTAGTAGGCGATAGCTTGCTACTATGTGGTATTTGTATACTAATTATTACGCCTACTCAAACTTTATTTCCGTTTGGTTTAAGTCATCGTCGTCTATTTTGCGTTGGCGATCTACCTCTTGGTCTTCGGGGGTTGTGGGTGTAGGTTCGTTTACTATTATTTCTTGTACTGGTGCGGGCAGTAATGTTATTTCTTTAATTTTATTTACCGTTAAACGTTTGCCTTTGGCACGCTGTCCTATTACGTCCATTACTTGCGCTAAGTCTAGGGTTTCGTTGGGAGTTTCTACGCCTTTTACTTTAGCATAAGCAATATCTACCACTACGGTATGTTGTGTTGTTACTAGCTCTATGCAGCTATCAGCGTGTTCGGTTATAAATAATGTTTTGTTTAGGTTGTTTACGTTATCTATTTTAAAACGTTTTACTATGTATTCTTTTTTGTCGCCGTCGTAGTAAATAGTGCTTATGGTTTTAAGTACATCCAGACGTTCTATTAGTACCATTTCTTCATCAAAGTGGGTGCTTAAATCAAACGATTTTAAGGTGTAGTGTCCTGTTGTGTTAATGGTTAAAATTTTATCATCGCCACCAAATGCACCTAAGTAGGTACCGTAGCCGTCAATGTTTAAACGCTGTGTAGTATCATCAAACCATATCATACGCTGCGATGTTTTGCTTACGGTTTTAGATTTTAACACAATTTTTTTAATAGGCATTTTAGTAACTACATTGCCCAATACGCCACGTCCTTTAATATCTATTTGTGCAAAGTCAATATCAAATTCTACTTTGCGTACGCTTGGGTGTGGTTTAAGTTGTACGTTTACTATTTCGGTTTCGCCGTTTTCGTTTGCAGTAAAATAAAGTATCTTACTATCTTTAGTTCCTTTGCTTAAATCGTAGGCTTTGTCGCGGGTTACGCCTGTTACATTAAAACGTTTAAAATAACTTGCGCCCTTAGGCCCATCTTGGTATATAAGGTTATACACGGTGTGTTCGTCGCCTTTTTTAAATACGGCTACATGTATAATATCTTTGCCTACAAATACTTTGTCGGTAATACGTATTACTTTCATAGTGCCATCTGCCATAAATACTATGGCATCATCAAGCGTTGAACAATCGGCTATGTATTCGTCTTTTTTTAGTGCAAAACCTACAAATCCTTCAGTACGGTTTACGTATAGTTTTTCGCTAGCAATAACCACACTTTGCGTGTTGATAGCACCAAATATTTTCATTTCGGTTTTGCGCTCACGCCCCTTGCCATACTTACGTTTTAGTTCTTTAAAATAATCAACAGTATAGGCTACTATATTATCCAAATGTACCTGCACGGCGGTAATAGCTGCTTCGGTAGCTAGTATATGTTCATCAGCTTTTTTAGCATCAAATTTTGATATACGCTTAATTTTTATTTCAGTAAGTGCAACTATATCTTTCTCAGTAATACTGCGTTTAAATAATTTTTTATAGGGAGCTAAACCCTCATCAATAGTGCTTATTACAGCTTCCCAAGTTTCGGCTTCCTCAATGTTGCGGTAGATGCGTTTTTCTATAAATATTTTTTCTAACGAGCTGTAATGCCAGTTTTCTTCCAGTTCGCCTTTCTTTATATTTAGTTCTAATTTAAGTAACTCCAATGTTTGATTAGTTGATATTTTCAACATCTCATTTACTCCCAAAAACTTAGGCGTATTGTTTTCTATAACCCCAGAGTTGGGCGATATAGAAATTTCGCAATCGGTAAAAGCATACAACGCATCAATAGTTTTATCGGGCGATATACCAGGTGTAAGATGTATTAATATTTCTACGTGCTCAGCAGTGTTGTCTTCTATTTTACGTATTTTTATTTTGTCCTTATCATTGGCTGCAAGTATGCTATCAATAAGCGATGTGGTGGTGGTACCGAACGGTATTTCGGTTATTTTAAGTGTTTTGCTATTGTCAATGGCTATTTTGGCACGTACTTTTACTTTACCGCCACGCAAGCCTTCGTTATACAAACTAAAATCGGCTTGTCCGCCTGTTACAAAATCGGGGAATAAATTAGGTTTACGTCCACGCAACACTTCTATTGACGCATCTATTAGTTCAATAAAATTGTGGGGTAATATTTTACACGCTAAGCCTACTGCTATACCCTCTACGCCTTGCGCAAGTAACAACGGAAACTTTACAGGCAAGTTTATAGGTTCTTTGTTGCGTCCATCATATGAGCTTTGCCATTTGGTTGTTTTGGGGTTAAATACTACCTCCAACGCAAATTTAGATAATCGTGCCTCAATATAACGTGCTGCCGCAGCTCTATCGCCCGTATATATATTACCCCAGTTACCTTGCATATCTAACAGTAAATCTTTTTGTCCAATAGCTGTAATAGCGTCGCCAATACTGGCATCGCCATGCGGGTGATACTTCATACAATGTCCTATAACGTTGGCAACTTTATTGTATCTACCGTCTTCTAATTCTTTAAAACTATGCATTATACGGCGTTGTACGGGTTTTAACCCATCGTACAGTGCAGGTACAGCACGCTCTAGTATTACATAACTGGCATAATCCAAAAACCAATTTTGGTACATACCATCTATGTGTATTACTTTGGTAACGCCGTTATTGTTAGTTGGCTCTTGAGTTGTATTGTCTTGCATTCTTTTTTTTGTATTTATTGCAAAAATGCAAAAAAAAGAATGCAACCGCAATACGTAATTTATATAGTGTATTCACCTCAAGGTAGCTAATTTCAACTTAAAAAGAAAGTATGCTCACTTATCAAAAAAAAATAGTTATTGATATTGCATCAAAGGAATGTATAACGTTACCAATGTGCCATTTAGCGCACCATCAGCATCTATTACATTGGTAGTAATGGCACTTAGTTTAGTATTGTTTATTTTGTTAAGTAAGGCTAGTCTATTTTGGGTAATACGTGTACCTGCCGATTGATGTTTGTTGATGCTATTTTTTTTTAGTAACGCTGCCTTTTCTCTACCAATACCGTTGTCCTGAATGGTGCATTTAAGTAGGTTTTGATCATGTATTTCAAACATAATTAATATTTTACCATCTTTTTTTAGAGGTACTATGCCGTGTAGTATTGCGTTTTCTACATAGGGTTGTATAAGCATAGTGGGTATTTCTATGTTGTTTACATTTAGTCCATCTTGTACTATTATGGAGTAAAAAAACAGCTCTTCAAAACGGAGTTTTTCCAAATCTAAGTATAATTCTAATTGGGCAATTTCTTCTTGCAATGATATCTCGGAACGCTCGCTATTGTTAAGAATATTGCGCACCAACTTAGCAAACTTAGATAGATATTTGTTTGCCGCCATGGGTTCGTTACTTAACACAAAATGTTGTATAGAGTTAAGTGCATTAAATATAAAGTGCGGATTCATTTGTGCACGTAAGGCTTTAAGTTCATAACCCGCCAACAGGGTTTTGCGGGCTTCTTTGTTACGAATAATAGTAATGCGCCACGCAATTAAAAAATACAAACCAACTATAACCAACAGTGCATAAGTAAGCAACGCCAATGGGTGCGCGTACCACGGACTTTTAATGGTAAACATAAACGATATTGGTTCATTCCATACATTTGAATTGTTGCTACATTTCGCCATTAATTCGTATTTGCCGGGTGGTAATTGGGTATAGCGTGCAAAATTGTTGGGACTTGGCAAACTCCATTTTTTTTCGTATCCTTTAAGTAAAAAAGAATATTTTACACTCTGCGGATTGGTTAAACAAATACCATCTACATAAGTAGTTATGTTGTTGTAGCTATAGTCTAAGCGTTGCCCAAGCCTAAGTACTGTATCTCTGTCATTAAGCGAAAAATGTGTAAAATGTAGTTTTGCAGGGTATATATTAGGTTGTAAATATTGCTTGTCAAAATATACCAAGCCGTTAACTGTACCTACCCACAAATTATTTTTATGGTCAATAAGCATACTTTGGCTATTACATTCCGATAGTGTAAAACCTTCGTTGTAGCCATAGTTTTCTATGCGTATTTGTTTGGTTGCATTTAGTTTTCGTACATCTAAATAGCTCAAACCTTTGTTAGAACCTATGTACAGCTTATGTTCTTTTTGGTCATATTGTATTTCGTATATTAAGTTGCTCATTAAACCTTGGTCGGTGGTTAGTTGAGATATTTTTTGTGTTGCGCAATTCAGTATAAACAAACCTTCAATAGATGCAAAATATAAGTTGTTAAGTTCATCTTGTGCAGCACTAAAGTAAGTATTACAATGTGTGCTAAAAAATTTGTTTTTGTTGCTTATTTTATTTTTTTCTATACAATATATTCCACCGTTTAACGAGCACACCCAAACTCGTTTTTTATAATCCTGAAAAAGTTTATACACCACCGCATTAGCAGGCATAGTATTGTTTTTTATTAATTCATAATTGCTATATATTTCGTTGCCGCTTGCCAAATATACCGCCGAATCATTGGTAAAAATTATAGCAGATATTTTTTTATCTTCAAGTCCACCACAGTTTTTAATAGCATGCAATTTTTTGGTAGTATTATCTATAATAGTTAGCCCCTTATCTGTACCTGCCACTAGTTTATTTTTTTTGTACGTTGCTATACAGTTTATGTAATTATTGCTTACTCCATCTGCCGTGGTATAATTAGTAAACATACCTTTTCCGTTGTAATTATATATACCGCCACCCGATGTGCCAAACCATATATCATTGTTTTCCGTTTGATTTATTCCAAATATAAAAGGTACAGATATACCGTATTGTATATTGTAATTAATAAATGCACTAGTTTTAAATCTATAAATTCCGTTGTAGGTACCAATCCATTTATTACCCTCGTAATCGTTTATTATGCAATATATTTTGTTACTATTAAGGTCGTTGCCAGGATAATAATATGTGGCTACATTGTTTACAATTTTCATTAAACCATTTTGTGTGGCCACATACCATTCATTATTCTTGTCTATATATAAATCATTTATAATGCTTTCGCCAGTATTCATACCCTTAGGATTGTAGGGTGCTAGCACATTATTTTTAAACAAAAACAATTTTTTACCATTCGTCATCAATAGCGTGTTGCTATCTGTGCGGGCTATGCGTGCCATGTTTTTTACTTTACTATTATATAAAATTATATGTGCATTACTATATTTATACAACCCATTGTTGGTACTTACCAATATAGTATCTCCTATATAATTACTTAGCGTTAGTATGGCTTCGTTTTTTAATAGTGTACTCATTTTATTATTACTAATACTTACCAAACCATTGCTTGTACCTATTAGTATTAAGCTGTTGGCGCTTAGCATACACTTTACATCGTTGCTTGGTAAGCCTTGCGCAGTAGTATAGTTAGTAAACGTAGTGCCATTATACACACTTAATCCGTTGGGTGTGCCTATGTATATGTGTCGGTTTTTATCTTCGGTAATGCAGTTAATATAATAATCTGCCAGTCCGTTAGTAGGTGTGTAGGGTATAAATGTTTTACCATTAAATTTATCAATACCTGCATAACCACCGCACCACAGGTAGCCTTTACTATCTTGGTGTAAGGCATTTATTTGCACTGCCGATAGTCCATGCTCTACATTATAGTTTTTAAAAAAAAGCGATTGGGCAACAGTATTAGTTCCGCTTAAAATAAGTAGAATAATAATAAAATAAAAAAGAGTTTTTAACACCTTATAACTTGTGTAAACATTCAAATAAATTTTCTTTTTTACGGCGCGATATTTCTATTTTTGAGTCATCGCTCATTATTGCGTAACCGCCGTCTTCCTTAAGTATGCGCACCACATGATCTATATTTATAAGATGGTGATGATGTATGCGAATAAATTTTTCGGGAGGTAATAAATCTTCGTAATGCTTTAAACTGTTAGATACGATGTAACGTTTTCCGTCTTTTAAAAAAAACTTAGTATAGCTGGTATCGGCTTCGCAGCGTATTATATCTTCAAGTGCTATTATTTCGTAAGCTGTGCCAGTGGGTAAAGTTATTTTTTTAATAACTGTATTATTGCGAGCCGCCTCCACAATAGTATCTACACGAGTAGTTGTTAATTTACTTAACGTAGATATTTTTTTTATGGCCGCATCAAGTTCTTCTACATCAATAGGTTTTAGCAAATAATCAATAGCGTTGTACTTAAATGCACGCACTGCAAACGAATCATAAGCAGTGGTAAATATCAACGAAAAATTTTTAAACTCCAACTTCTCTATTACATCAAAGCCTGTACCGTCGGGCAGTTCTATGTCCATAAATACCAAATCGGGTTGCAATTCGTTAATGCATTTTAGTGCATCTTTTACATTGCTGGCTATTGCTATTACTGCAATTTCGGGGTTACTTATTTTTAATAATTTGCGAAGTACATCAGCGCTTTTAGGCTCGTCCTCAATTATAATAGCATTCATTATACAAAAAGATTTAAGTTAATTATTTATAATTAAAGTTATGTATATTTATTAATACTGTTATATATGTTTTATAAGTGGTTGCAATGAATTAATAGGAGAATGTTTTAAATAAAAAAACTATTCTTAATTATTTTAGTTAGTCATTTAATTTTTATTTACACTCTCCATTAGGCTTGCATACAGCGCCTTCTACCACTTTTAAGGGGGTAGATACGTGTTGTTTTTGCCATTCGTCAAATGCTTTTTCAAGCGTAGAAAGTATTATGCTACTTTCTTGTGCTCCTGATATTGCATATTTTTTATTTAATGCAAAAAATGGCACACCACTTACGCCAATTTGTTGGGCTTCGTATATGTCTTGGTGTACTTCATTAGTGTAGGCATCGCTTACTAACATTGCTTGTACAGCATTAGCATCCAAGCCTACAGCTGCTCCTATTGTTACCAAAGTTGCTACATCATCAATATTCTTACCCTCAACAAAATAAGCCGAAAACAATTTCTCTTCTACTTCGTTTTGTTTATTAAACGTTTTAGCATAATGCCCCAATCGGTGTGCATTAAACGAGTTAGCAGTTATCGCTTTATCAAAATTAAATTTCAAACCTACTTTACTGGCTATTTCGGTTACATAATTGGTCATATTTTTGGCTTCATCAACGCTTACTCCCTTGTGCTTTGCAAGCGATTGGTAGGCATTAATAGTTGTGTCAGTTTTCATATCTGGCGATAACTGAAAGCTCTTCCACTCTATGAGTAGTTGGTCCTTGTGTTTAAATTGTGCTAAGGCAGTTTCAAATTTACGCTTGCCTATATAACAAAACGGACACATTACGTCCGACCATATTTCTATGTGCATTTTAGTTGAGTCCATTTTTATAGTTGGTTTTAATAATAAATCAACCGTTGTTATATTACGCTGTGCTTGAGCATATAAAACAACGATTATAAATAGCGCTGTTGTTGTCCAATAAAAAATTTTTGTTTGGTTCATTTTTTTAAGATTTTAATCTATAAAAAAACAGTGTGATTTCTGCAATAGTCTTTTTCTATTTATCAAACCACAAGCCCGTGGTAATTACTAATTCTATGCGTTGGTTGGTTTTAGTACCACTAAAAACACCCCAAGAATTGTCGTATGTTTTTTGATTTGTAAAATTATTTAAGTAACGAGTTTCTATTCTAACATAATGCTCAGAATGTAATTTAAGTTCTGCACCAATAGTTATACCTGTAGTTTTGTAACCATCGGGCTTTTCAGTCCCTGTATTTGTAAGAAGAAAATAAGGTGCTACATGATTAATGTCTGCAGGATTATATTGAGCGTTAATTGGCGTACTTAACATTCCATGTCTATCATAAAAATACTCTGGACGTATTATAAACGCTATTTTTTTAAAGGTTTGGTGTTTTATAGTTAATAAACTACCTATTACCACATCAGCGTAGTTTTTAAGGCTTATATCATATGCATTGGTTTGTTGTGTAACTACATCTAGCCCAAATAATAGTTGCCATTTTTTGTTAGCGTAAGCTACGTTAAAGTTGTTGTAAAAACGAAGATTAAAATTATTATTCAACACCTCATCGCTTAACAAATTAGTATATGTTAATTGTAATTTACCATTAATACTATACGTACCATTAACTCCTAAAGCTGGAATAGCAGTGTTTTTTGTAAATTTGTTAAAACCATCAAGCAAATGTATGCCCCAGTTAAATTTACTATTGGTTTCTTGCACCAAGCGTAATCCACCCTGAAAAAATGGCTCGTTGTAAGTAACCATAGCTATAGTACTTAGCATGTTGTAGCGTCCTGGCAAAATTTCGGCACCTATATGTGTTTTAAAAAAACCTGCGTCTAACCATGTTTTTTTACCAATACGCGCACCTACATAAGCCTCCTGCACAAACCGGTATTCGGCAGGCCATATTTGTGTAGGAATATCACCCACTTGTAGCGTTATTTTACCTCTTACATCATCATTGTTGTAATTGCCCGACAATTGCAAAATATTTAATCCCAAACTATTATTTTTAGGCCCAACTACTCCATTGGTTGCAATAGTTCCTGCTTTGTTGCTTTCGCTGTAGGTGGCATAATACACATCAGCGTAGCCATCAAAATAAAATGGTGGGTGGGTGTCTGTTTTTTTGATAGAGTCGGCTACTTGTGTTTGAGCAAAAGACAAATTAACACAAACTGAAATAGTAATTAAAGTAAGAAGTTGTTTAGTAAGCATAGATATAAATGTTAA
>JACMRI010000057.1 GCA_014376525.1 Bacteroidia bacterium
ATACGTCATACGTCCATTGATAACTCGTAATATTATCATTAATACCAACAGGATTTGTTAACATTGAAGCATCGTTAAACGTAGTATTTGCGCCTGCACAAGCATTTATTATACTAAAATTAGCAGTAGGTTTAGGATGTACAATTATTGCTTTTGTAATACTATCTACACAACCATCAACGCTTGTAGTTATTAGTTTTACACTATCTACGCTAGCCACGTTTAGTTGTATAGTTGGGTTTTGTATACTTGCTGTTAATATATTAGCTGTGCTTGGAAACACCCATTTCCATTGGTTTGTGTTAGTTGATAAATCGGTTAGTTGTGTTAATCCTGCATCAACACAAGGCTCATTTGCCGAAAAATTGGGAATAGGATTTAGCGAAGCGGGTACTACAACGGTATGTTTAGTTTTATAACAATATCTATCAATTATATCACAAATATAAGTGCCCGCTGCTAAACTATCAACGCTGGCAGTAGTTTGCGGAGGAGTTGTATTCCAATTAAAATAATAAGTAGGTAAACCGTTGCTCAATGATAAGTTGATAGAACCTGTGCTTTGCCCGCCGCATGAGGCTACAGAAGTAGTAGTAATGATATAGGGAGTATATACTGTGTTACAACCTCCCAAGTCAAACGAGCCTACAAAACCTGCACCGCAAGCATATACTACACCTTGTTTAAAAAACAATAAGTCGTACACTGCTCCTGGTGTAGTAACCGATGTTACGGGAGCAAAAGTATTATCAAACTTATATATACCATTCATACTTCCTGCATATACGTTGTCGCATCTATCTACGGCAATGCCACTACAATTGTGCGAACTGCCGCTAGGAATAGTACCAGTGGCAGTTACTGTTCCTAAATTAGCTTTGTTACGTTTGTTTAGCGTTACTCCGTCTGATAAATAGATATCATCAAATCCAACAATAATACCATTATAACCTATAAAACCACCTGCAATATATCCCTCTCCGTTTTCGATAAACGTTCCATACCCATCGGGAACATCAGCAATGATAGATGGTGTAGGACTCATGCGTGTAATGTTACCCAAGTGCATGGAGTATAAGTTGGCATCAATATCAGTAGTAATGGAGCGTGTTTCAAAACCTGCGGTAACTCCATTAGTTAAAGCTCCTGTATTAACGTTTAACTTTGCTAAATTTCCTCCTCCATCAAGCCCTACACCACCTACATATAAATATTGTTTGCATGGATCAAAAGATAAACGCCACTGCTCATATCCGCCGGCAACAGACCATACTACTGTGCCTGTAGGGTCTAGTTTTTCTCGTTTCCCATTGCAGCAACCATTGGTTCTATATACGTTACCCACTTTATCCACCTCTATATCTCCCACATACGTGTAATCATCTACAAAAGTGTAGGTCCATAATAATATTCCAGATGGCGAATATTTTTGTATGCCCTGCAACCCTTGTATATATAAGTTTCCTGTAGAATCTCTTTTTACATCGTAAGCATCGGCACTTGGCAATCCTGTAGTTACTATCCATGGGTCTATTACAATATCTTTAGTAATAATTGGGTTAGTTAGTTTAAAACTTACGATATTATCTTTACTCAATTCAAATACGGTAGCTATTTTTTCATTTTCATTGCTAGCATAATACGTAACAGGTGCATGGTCTGTAATGTTGGCAAACCTATTTTGTGCAAATATGTTTTTATTTTCGTCTAAGTGCAATTCCTTTACGTTGTGATATTTTATCTTAACGTCGTTAGTATTACTACCTGCGTGAGCAAGTATATTGTATTTTATTCCTTTTTGAGCATGGAACAATACTTCAATATCAATATTATTATAAATGTTGCGATACACCAACTTATTAAAGCCGCTAGCGTGAGTTATACCATTAGCATAGTTATAATAAGCAGCTGATATGTTTTGCCCTTCAATAGTAGCATTAGCGTTAGCTCCTATAAATTCTAATTCTATTTGATCTTGCTGTACATTTATACGGGCTATCATTTCTCGTTTCTCTTCCTCCATATCTTTTTTGCCAGTATGCTTTTCTTCTTTCATGGGCTTATAAGTGGTTTTGGTAAAAGCACATATAAAACTTTTATTGGTAAAATAATATTCATGCGAAACATTATCACAACCAAATAAAACAGTAGCACCAGTAGCAGATTTTACACTACCGTATTGCCCTTTGTTTTGTACAAACAATTTATCGTTGAAGGGTTGGCGAGTCCAGTTTGTACCTCCTGCAAGTATATTAAGTGCATAGATACTAAGTAGAAAAGTAAGTAAAATTGTTTTCATAAGTAGTAATTGTTAAAATTATTTACACGTAAATATAACTTAAATATTGCATGTTATAACCGCAATAAACGTATTTTTTTATACATCCGTAATTTATCATAGCTCTTTAATATTATCAATAACAAGTCTTTCAAGAAATTTAAACACCAACGGTGTAGCTAGCTACGAGCAGTTTAGACCATTGGTAGATATAGATAATACCAACACCTACATTTCTACTAAAAGTTAACGCAACAGCATTACGTTTTACTAAATTTATGAATAAATTAGTCTTACCCATAACTTATCATTTATAAATTATAACTATTAAAACCGTGAAATAATTAATTTGGGAACCAGAGACTTAATTACAGGAAACTAAAGTAGCAAGGCAGGTTACCACACTACTAACGCAGGAACCTAAATCAATAAATAGGTATGGGTAGTGAATTAAAGGTAACACAACTTAATTAATTGCAATTATATACACCTCTATTTTTTACTCGTAAATGATTCTTAAATTTTAAACATAATTCGTAATTAGTGGTTTAATATTCTTTTTCCATTTCATCGCTATCATAAATATTTAAGTAATTATTGTATCTAAATTCGGCTACACCGCCCGTTTCTACTGCTTGTTTTACAGCGCAGTGAGGCTCGTTTATGTGCGTGCAATTATTAAACTTACAGTTGCGAGAAAACTGTCTAAAATCGGCGTAGTAGCCTGCTACTTCGTGGCGCTCAAAATCAACAATACCAAACGATTTAACGCCTGGTGTATCTATTATGCGTGCGTTATAATCGGTTATAAATAATTCGGCAAATGTAGTGGTGTGTTTTCCTTTGGCATTATGCCCACTTACTTCGCCTACACGAGCGGTAATGTTGCTATCCAACTTATTAAGCAAGGTAGATTTACCTACACCACTATTGCCACTAAACAATGTGGTTTTACCCGCTGTAATATCTTTTATGCGTTGCACATCGTCATCGTTGTTTACGCTCATTCCTATTACGGTGTAGCCCATTTGGGTATATACCTCCTCGTAGTACGCAAACTCTTCTAAGTCGGCATCAGAGCCTATGTCTAATTTATTAAATACAATAACAGTGGGTATATGTTGTGCCTCGGCAGTTACCAAAAAACGGTCAATAAAGCCTGTTTGTGTTTTAGGATTTGTTAATGAATTAATGAGTAAAAGTTGATCTATATTAGCCGCAATTACTTGTGTTTGCTTGCTCAAGTTTACTGATTTGCGCACAATGTAATTCCTACGTTTATCAAAATCAGAAATCATATATTCGGCAGTATCATCGTTAATAGTAACCACATCGCCCACTGATACTGGGTTGGTACTTTTAATATTTAAAGTACGCATTTTACCTTTTACTTTAGCATTAACAGTAATGCCACTTTGTAGCAATACCGAATAATTACTCCCTGTCGATTTTGTAACAATACCTTTTTGCATACAGACTATATTTTATTTAAAACGAATTTATTTTTTATTTGATGCACGTTGTTGTGTTGCATAATATTTGCACCATTGTGTAAGCGCACACTCAGCGCACTTGGGTGTGCGTGCCACACAGGTGTAACGCCCATGCAATATTAACCAATGGTGTGCACGTGGCACAAGTGCTTTGGGTATGTGTTTTATTAATTGTAACTCGCTAGCTAATGGTGTTTTAGCCGCAGCGTTAGTAAGCCCCAAGCGTGCCGAAACTCTAAACACGTGCGTATCTACGGCCATAGTAGGTTGGTTAAATATTACTGATGCTATTACGTTGGCGGTTTTTCGCCCTACTCCTTGCAGGGTTACTAATTCAATTATTTTACTGGGTACTTCGCTGTTAAAATCGTTTACCAACTGACGTGCCATAGTTGCCAAGTGTTTTGATTTATTTACGGGAAAATTAATGCTACGTATATACTTAAAAATATCATCGGCTGTGGCTTGTGCCATGGCATTGCAAGTTGGGTAAGCGTTAAATAATGCAGGCGTAACAAGGTTTACACGCTTATCAGTACATTGGGCAGATAAGGCTACGGCTACCAATAACTCAAACGGATTGGTGTAGTGCAGTTCGGTTTCGGCAACGGGTACATTGGTTTCAAAATAATGTAAAATGTGTGCGTAGCGGTCTTTTATTAGCATAGTATTATTTTAGTTTTTGATTATTAATATGGCGTGTGGCATCGCGTGTTGTTTTCTTATTTAGGTTTTTTTGCAAAGCCTGCGTTAAGTCCACTCCTGTTTGGTTTGCAATGCACATAAGTACAAACAATACATCAGCTAATTCGTCTGCCAAGTCTTCTTTTTTATCACTTTCCTTAAACGATTGTTCGCCGTATTGCCTAGCCATAATACGTGCTACTTCGCCCACTTCTTCCATGAGCATAGCTGTATTAGTAAGCTCATTAAAATAGCGTACACCTACTTTTTTTATCCAGTCATCAACAGTGGTTTGGGCTTGTGCAATTGTCATGGTAGTAGGTTATTTTTATTTATAATATGATATGTTAAAAGTCATCAATTAATTGGATACATAACTACTGTTTTTTTATTAAATTTGAAATCGAAATGAATTTATTTTGTGTTTTTTTTAAGTGTTTTTTTTAACATGAGTAAACAAGCTCACACCTTGCACAAAAACCACACACCTTACAGTTACACAACCACACACTATGTTAAACTTAGAATACAATACCCAACAGCCGCATTTACTTATGGCAGAATATGGCCGAGGAGTAAAAAAAATGATAGAACACGCCTTTACTATTGCGGATAAAAAAGAGCGTACACTAGCTGCAGAAACTATTATAAACGTAATGGCATTACTAAACCCTGCTACCAAAGAAATGCCCAATTACAAAAATAAATTGTGGGATCATTTACATTTAATGAGCGACTATACGTTAGATGTAAATTCGCCCTATCCTATACCCGAAAAAGAAGTAATGGCTGCAAAGCCCGAATCTGTGGGCTATCCGCGAAAAAAAATAATGTATAAGCACTACGGTTACAACATGGAATTATTTATTAAAAAAGCCATGGAAACTAGCAACGATATGCAACGAGAAGAGTTTAAGCAAGTGCTAGCACACCTTATGAAAAAATCATACTTAACATGGAACAGAGATACCGTAGCCGACGAAATAATAGCCAAGCATCTTATAGAATTAAGCAACGGTAAATTAATGTTAGATGATGAATTTAAGTTTTTGCTTACACAAGATATTTTAAAAACCACCGTACCAACCACAAGCAATTACGGTACAGGCAACAAGAAAAAGAAAAAGAAAAATAATAGACCAAGAGCGGTGTAGTTAATATGATTTAAACATATATAAAGAAAATTTAACTTCAATGATTTACAATCAATACATCAACAATAATAAGTCGCGTACTATTGTATTATTAAATGGATTAACCCAAACTACTGCTGCTTGGGGCTTAATGTATGAGGGCTTAAGCCAACGATTTAATATTTTGTTGTTAGATTTACATTTTCAAGGGCAATCAAATAAAGAGGGCAATTGGAAAGATTTTGACGCCCATGCTTCAGATGTATTGGAAGTAATTAAAAGTAAAGATATAGCACCTCCTATTTTATGTGGTATTTCTTATGGTAGTATGGTTGCACAACACTTTGCAGTTAATTATCCTACACAATTATCTGGCTTGGTACTAGTATCTACATTTGCTCACAAAACACCTTTGTTTAACGCTATTGAATTAAGTTGGTTTAACGCATTAAAATATGGAGGGTATAAACTAATGCTCGACGTAATGCTACCGCACGTGTTTAGCGAGCATTATTTTCAAAACCCATTAATACCTATTGATGTACTTAAAAATGCACGTATGGAGGAAATGAGTGAGCAATCTGAATTTATAGTAAAACTAATGACGGCAACATTACACCGCAAAGATTATCGCCAACACCTACAAAAAATAACTGTTCCTACACTCATCATACAAGGCGAAAAAGATGCGTTGCTTCCCACTTACATGAGCGATGATGTGCATGCTAACATAAAAAATAGTAGTTATATTATATTACCCAACCTTGGGCATACTCTTAACTTGGAAGCCCCCACCGACTTATGCAAACTAATAATTGCTAAATTTTAAAAACTACTTTTTTATAGTCTGTGTTTTTGTTGGTATTACCTTTCCCTTATCTCCTTCAGTATAATCAATTTCGTGCGTCATTGTACCTTGCTCATCAAAAAACTGCCACACGCCCGATGGTTTATCATTGGTATAAAAACCCATAATTTTTATACTACCATCAGGATAAAATATATGCGATAAGCCTTCGCCTGAGCCATTTACATATTGTCCTTCACTCCACAGTGTACCATTTTGATAATAGGCTTTCCATATTCCGTTGCGCTTACCCATTATTAACTCGCCAGCAAAGCGTACTTGTTTTTTACTGTCATCATAATATACAGTATCGTTGCCCGTTTTGTTTTGCATAATAAAAGCATCGGCATCGTTAGACTTTTTAATTTCTGTTTTTGTAGTATTAGTAGTGCAGCCAGCATATATAAATACTGTACCAATAACTAATAGTGTAAGTTTAGTTGCCATTTAAAGTGTGTTTTGTGTTAGCTAAAATAATTTTTTTTGTCCATATAAAGTTTCTAACAAATGGTTGCGAACGATAACTACATTTGCTTACACTACATAAGCTACATTGTGTAGCAATGCAACCGTCTATATGTATAAAAAACTCAATGTTATTTTCAAATTCGTTTTTAAGCAAGTCCATTAGCTCGTCCATTATAATATGTCCTTCTTTTATTGTTAAATAATAAGGTATTGTTAAGTGGCAATCTACGTGGTAAAAGCCTGCATAGTCTATTACTCGTAGGTTGTGTATGTCTATCCAATTTACACTTCTGTTTTTATTTACTATTGTAATTATTTTATTTACTACTTCGGCATCGGCTTCGTCCATAATACCCGATAATGATTTACGAATTATTTTGTAGCCCGAAAAAATAATAAAGAACGAAAACAAAATGGCCACAACACTATCTATCCAAGTATAATTAGTATTCATTATAATAATAATACCCACAATAAGCCCAAGCGTAGAATAGGTATCTGCCTGCAAATGTTCGCCAGTACTCATTAACACTGGCGAACTATTTTTTTTACCGTTGGCCTTACACCACCAACCCAATACATAATTTATAATTGCTGATAGTGCTACAAGTACTATTCCTATATCTAAATTAGCTAACGTGTGTGGGTGTAGGAAATTAAGTATGGCATGATAAATAATTATAAAACCAGCTATAGCTATAAGTACTCCCTCAATAGCCGATGATATAAATTCTACCTTGCGATGCCCATAAGGGTGGTCTTCGTCTCGTGGTTTTGATGATAGTATAATACTATACAACCCTATTATACTTGCTACTACATTTACAATACTCTCCAAAGCATCAGTTAATACCGCTACTGATTGAGTTAAATAGTAAGCAACAATTTTTAGTATAAATAAAAGCACTGCACTCACCACTATTATTTGTTGAATACGAATGGTAGAAAAGTACATTTTTTTCATAATAGATTTTAAAATAATGGTAGGTATGGTGCTAAAGCAAATTTACAATTTCATTTAAGTATTTCGCATCTATTTCATCAAAATGATTAAGCAACTCGCTATCTACATCTAATACAAATAGTACTTCGTTGTTGATAGATTTAGGTACTACAATTTCCGACAGTGATAACGACGAACAGGCAATATGTCCATCAAATTCGTTAATATTGGGTACTATTATTGTTTCGTTTTTAGCCCACGATGCACCGCATACTCCTTTGCCTAAGCCTATGCGTGTACATGCCAATGTTCCCTGAAAAGGCCCTAATACCAACTCATTGCCTTTTACTATATAAAAGCCCACCCACCAAAAATTAAATGCCTCTTTGAGTACCGCACTTACATTTGCCATATTAGCTATAAGGTCTTTTTCGCCTTGTAGTAAAGCTTTTATTTGTGGCATAACCTGTTGGTATATTGCCGCTTTGGGTTGTTGTTTGTTTACTATTAATTCTTCGCTCATTGTTAAATTATGGTATTTGATTTTAATATTTCGTTTTCTTGTACAATCGTTTTTTTAAACCTAAAATTTAATTTTTTATACTACTACTTTTGATTTTAAATTATAAGTAAGCGTATACAGTATTAATATTCGGCTACAGCAATAGCTACAACACTTAATTGTATGTTGCTAGCTTTGTTTAGTACATTGCAACAAGCTTCAATAGTGGCTCCTGTGGTTATTACATCATCTATTAATGCTATGTGTTTATTGGCTATTAGGTGTTCGTTTTGTAAAGCAAAGCCATCTAACAAATTGAGATAACGCTCCTCTTTTGTTTTTTTGGTTTGCGAATTAGTTAAGCTAGTTTTAATCAATACATTATTTATTACAGGAATTTGCAGCGTTGATGCTATTCCTAGCGCAAATATTTCGCTTTGATTATAGCCGCGTTCTAGTTGTTTTATAGGGTGCATAGGCACAGCTATTAGTGCGTCAAACACTATGTTGTTTTCTCGCAAATGCTTGCCATACCACGTACCTAACCAATAGCCAGCTTCTTCCCTATCGTGATATTTAATGCCGTGCAATAATTCTTGTACTATGGTATCTTTATTAAAATGCAACATTGCAGTAGCTAACTGTATACCCGTAAGGTTATATAAGCGTTGGTATAGTGGGTTTTCAACAAAAGTATGGTAGTTAGTATGTGGTAATTCTTTAAGGCAAGGCACACATATATACTGTTCGTGTTGGCGCAAGCCTGCATGGCAGCAAGCGCAGTTACGTGGCATTAAATATGTATAAACATCGTGGAGCATTATAGCACAAAAATAACAAAGCCTGCTAATAATATTAGCAGGCTTTGTTATTTTATTTAAAGGTGTGTTACTATTATCAAATTATATATTAAAATATAACTTTAAACTCAACTCTGCGGTTTTTAGCACAACCCTCTTTAGTTGTGTTATCAGCCACTGGAACTGTATCTCCAAAGCCTTTAGCAGTTAAGCGACTAGCATCTACACCCTTGTTCGTTAAGTATTTTTGTACTGCTAATGCACGGTCGTTTGATAATGTTAAATTCTCATCTGCCTTACCTTTGTTGTCTGTATGTCCAGCTATGTCTAATTTGTAATCCGTATTTTCTTTCATAATAGTAACAACGTTATCTAAAATACCGAATGATGTTTTCTTAATAATAGACTTACCAGTTTCGAATTGAATACCTTGTAGTGCTTTTTCAAATACTGCCAATACTTCTTTTTTAACTTCAGGGCAACCTTTATTGACAGCTATACCAGCTACTGTAGGGCACTTATCTTCATTATCAGCAATACCATCACCGTCACCATCAGGGCAACCTTTGAGTGTTAACAAACCTTTTACGGTAGGGCATTTATCGTATTTATCTTCAACGCCATCGCCGTCAGTATCTGGGCAACCTTTAAATGCGGCTAAACCTTTTACTTTAGGGCAAGCATCTTCGCTATTTTTAATACCATCGTTGTCGGTATCGGGGCAGCCGTTAAATTGTGTTAAACCTTTTTCGGTTGGGCAATCATCTTTGCTATCTTCAATACCATCGTCGTCAGTATCGGGGCAACCGTTAATTGCGGCTAAACCTTTCACGTCAGGGCATGCATCAACTTCATTTAATACGCCATCAGCATCTCTATCTACGGGGCAACCATCTTTACCTACAATAATACCTACGGGTGTTCCTGGGCATTTATCTTTTTTATCGCTTACACCATCTTTATCTTCATCTGCTGCTGCACCCAAATTAAATGATACCCCAATTTGGTTAATTAACCAACCGTCGTTAAAGCCCTTACCAGTTCCGTAGCTCGATTCAAAATCTCTACTGTCTTTACCCGAATATAATAATGTACCTACATACTCTAAGTTAAACCAATCGTTTACCGCATAGCGCAAACCTAAACCACCCGTAATGTTAAGGTCAGTTCCTTTACTTGTACTCAAACCATTATCGGTTATGTTATTATAGTTAGCAACACCACCACCAAAATGTAAAAACGGAACAAACTTAGCTCCATCTTTTTGTACTATTTTATAACGCAAACTTAAGTTTGCTTGTAGTACTTTTCCGTTGAATGATTTTGCGCGAGCGCTTTCAAAATAAGCACCATCGTGCCCTTGAGTAAGCCCTAAAGCTAAGTCGAACGCCTCATTAGCATAGCGACTAACGCCTAAACCTAAGTTACCATAAAATGCTTTATTGTAATTAAAAAATGTGTTTCCTAAATCACCATTGTATTGGTAACTACCTCCGTAAACTCCTAAGTTCCAGGGTTTATCCATAGTTTGAGCGCCTGCGTTTAAACTTACAATGCCAGCTAAAGCTGCAATAAATACTTTTTTTTTCATTAGGTCGTTTTTGTAATTAATATTTATGTGTTTAATACATGAATGTAAAAATAGTATTTGAATTCGCTTATACAAACTACTCTTTAATTATCATGCATTAAATAAAAATATATCAATAACAAGAAAAACTATGCTTTATAATAACAGTTTTACAAAGGGTATTTTAAGATTTAAAAAGTATAATAAAAAAATTGTGTGTCCGTAATTACCAATATTTCAATATTTTGATTAAATATGAAGAAAAAAAAGTATAAATTTATTTACCTTTTCGGCAAATTTTACCAGTGAAAATAGCTGTCGCGAGCACTTTAAATTGGAACGCGATAGATTAGGATTAACTTGCACTAGCTGTAATAATACCCCCGTTCCCGCAAGTGTTCCATAGCTTATTATTAAACTGGTTTGCTCTCGCAAGCGTTAAGCTGGTTACTGAGCGGACCCGAAGTATCAGCGTCACTTGTGAGAACACCACCAACTATTTAAACGTTGGAACACTTACAGCAACAGGGGCTGACGGGTCAGGCAGGTTAATCTATTATTGTTCGTGAGTAGAGTATAAAAATTAAATACACTGCGAATAGTAAAAAATAAATCTTGTGTTTTTTAAACCACCCTGCAACTAACATTCCTAAGAGGTATACAATACTAATAACTCCATAGATTAAATAATTCTGTTTGGATTGATATATCCAGTTGTAAGGAGAAGTATATTCATTTACACCAAAGTGATATTGTTCTTCATTTGAACACGCATCAACCATATTCATAATCAGCAAAAATACCCACAACATTACTAAAGCATTGATTAAATATTTTGTGTATTTCACTATTTTATCGGCTTCCATGTATCGGTATCTAATGATTGTAGTTTGAGTTTAGGTGTTGTGTATTCAACTTTTAGATAAATTCTTTCCCCGCTACCGCCAGCGCAATGTCATTAAGTTAAGCTATAAACAATTGATTACTAATAACTTATTTATGTTTAGTTAATTATTTTTTATTAATATAATTTGCTTTGGTAAAAAACCATGGCGAGCAAAACAATCAATTATTTTTTAGAA
>JACMRI010000004.1 GCA_014376525.1 Bacteroidia bacterium
GATATACGTCAGAAAAGTAATGTATTAATTTATTTAGACACAATTATTAATTCCTATACACTAACAAAAAACGACTCTTTTGCTGTGGTCAGCAATGCTAATCAATTGTTTTTATCGTCACTTAAAACACATGAATTAAATATTGCAATTAATATGGCGCCACTATCAGGTGTTAAAAATTTAAAATATTTGAAGACAACAAATTCTTTTATATGTAGTTCAGGTAAATCTGTTTATCAATTTTTAGTAAACGATAATCAAACTATCACGATAATTAATGAAATGCTACTAGACTCCAATTCAATTATAGATTTACAGATATCTCCAAACGAAAAATATATTGCGGTATCTACTGAATAACCCCCTGTTGCTGTGAGTTTTTAACCCTTGTTGCTGTAAATGTTCCAACGGATAAATAGTTGGTGTTGTTCTCGCAAGTGTTAAGCTGGTTACTGAGCGGAGCGGAAGTATCAGCGTCACCCCGCAACGCCAGTGGCAACCAAGAACCCATCAACTTTAAACACTTTGAAACCGCCTACAAAACCCTTACAGAAAAAATACAACCTATGGTGTACGAGTTGGGCTTTTTAAAAAATTAACTTATTCGTATTTGCTGCCCTACACGTAATGTAAATCGTTTGTTAAAACCGTTTAATTCTTTGATGTGTTGCACAGTAGTACCATAGCGCAATGCCAGTGCAGATAAATTATCTCCACTGTGTATTGTGTGTATTTGACTATTGGTAGGAAACGCAGTAAAGCCAATTTTTGTTGCTTTTATAGTAAAGTTAGTGGCTTGTAATTGGCTGTTTCTAAACGATATAAAATAGTTAGGATTAATGGGAATACCCTTAAAACGAGTTTCAAAATGTAAATGGCTACCTTCGGAGTGCCCAGTGTTTCCGCCTAAGCCCAGTATTTGCCCCGAGCGCACTACATCTCCTGCTTTTACTTTAAGTTTAGATAAATGTGCGTAGGTAGTTTCTAAGCCATTGTAGTGGCGCACTATCACTACGTTGCCATACCCTTTGTGCCACTGCGAAATGCGCACCATTCCTACAAATGCGCAATATACCTTATCGCCAGTTGTTAAATCTATATCTACACCTTTGTGTTGCTTTCTATCTCGGCAACCAAAGTTAGAAGTTATAGGCCCTATTACAGGTGGAATAAAATCGGCATAAAACTCTTTAAACTCTATGTGCAAGCTACTGTCTTTGTGTAGTGTATTTCTACCGCTATATGGGTTTACGTTTTTCATATCCCAATAGTTATAATGGGCATCGCCTGGTATAGCGGTTTGTCGCCAAGTTATATAATGCTTAAGTTCGTTTAATAAAAACTTATTAGGTCGTTTATTATTAAGCATTGTGTCTATAATCTTATATATTTCATCATCAGAATAGGTATGGTTAAGTACCGATTGTGCTTTGCATTGCACAATAGCAAACACACCTATACATATATAGATATGTAGATATATAAAATTGGTAATTAATTTTGATTTCAATATTTATATCTTAAAATAATTTTCGAGTGGCTATGCGCATACCTATATAAAAATTATACTCGTAGTTAAGCCAGTTGCTGCGCAATTCGTTTTTTATATTGTTGTTGATGGTTGCAAAATTACTAGAAAAACCAAAGTAAAAACGCTTTCCGTTAAAACCTGCATTGGCTTTTAATCGTCCGTTAAACGAAAAGTTATCATTGCTTGTACTCGTAGATAGTATTTTAACTCTATTTATTAACCAACCGCTTCCTGCATACGCTATACCACCTACATAAAAACTTTTGTACGCTAACGTGTATCCATACCCAACTGATAATGATGGGCTTGAGGCTTGCATTTTTTTGGTTAAATTATATTTGTCAAAATCAGTTTTGGTAGGAGTTTGATTTATAATATAATCTGTTGTACTCCTTATTTGGCGGTAGTTGTACTCCATCATAGCTATAAACGAGCCTGCCGATTTTACTTGCTTAGCACCATTATTTTGCAAGGCTTTATAACTCCACTTATTACCATTAAATATGTATTGAACATTACTACTTAACTCAAACGATTTTAATAATGGATCAATATAATTGCTATTTATAGATTTGGAAGCACTTACGAGCTGTGTACAATTACAATTACTATTTACCGAAAATTGTCCAAAACTATTAATTTGATTTTCAAACACTAATTTGTTAGTCATGTAATTAAGTTCTAATCCCCAATATTTACTTGAATTTTTGAGTTTTTGTGCGCTATTAAACCATTGTTGTGTACCACCAAATGTATAACCCAAACTAAAATTAGCAACCGTTACTTGCATACCCAAAGCTAATGGATAGTTAGCGGTAAATGTTTTACGAATACTAGGTTTGTTATTATCTTTTATGGTATAACGCAAACCGTTACTTGTAAAATAAAGTTTTACACCCAACCAAGTAGTATATTTTTCTACATTAGCATCTGCATTAGCAGTAAGTATAGTAAATAATAAGGCTATAATTAATAGTAGGTTTTTCATTTGTTTGATATTGCATCAAAATTACTGTATTTACTATTGATAGCAATATAGTGTTGGTAAATTTTTTAAATAACTTAATTTATTTATATGTGCTAAATAACTTGTGTACAGCTTCGGCTACTTGCTCTTGTTGGGCTGTAGTTATTGCCATTCCGCTAGGTATATAAAATCCTTTTTCGGCAATACGCTCGCTTACTGCTAAGTGTTGAGGTGTGTACCAGCTTGCTTTTTTAAACACAGGTTGTTGGTGCATTGGATA
>JACMRI010000058.1 GCA_014376525.1 Bacteroidia bacterium
ATAAAAAAATTATTTATATATTTAATATTGAAAATATATACGTAAAAATATATACTTGAAACTATATATCTACATTAACTCAATTTTTAATAAATTAACACATACAACATCATGGCTAAGAAAGTAACACCCAAAGGCACTAAAAAAATATTTGTACTAGATACTTCCGTAATATTACACGACCACAATTCGCTACATAGCTTTGCTGAGCACGATGTAGCAATACCTATAACGGTGCTAGAAGAGGTTGATAAATTTAAAAAAGGTAACGAAACCATAAACTATGTGGCACGCGAATTTGTACGTGAATTAGATAAATTAAGTAAAGAAATTAATCTGCAACAATGGAACTGGATAAACGACCAAAAGAAAGGGCAGTTTAAAGTAATAATGAACGAGCGTGGTAGTGTAGACGCTGATAGAGTATTTGGCGAACGCAAAAACGACCATCATATACTAAATGCAGCATTAAAACTTGCCGAAGAAAACCCTGATAAGCACGTAACGTTAGTTACCAAAGATATTAACTTGCGTTTAAAAGCTCGTGCGCTTAACCTTACTGCTGAGGATTTTGAAACGGGTATAGTACACAACATTGACGAGCTATACAAAGGATATTCTAACATAGAAATAAAAAACAAAACAATAATTGACAAGCTATACAATGAAGGTATTACACCCAAAGAATTAGGTGTAGAAAACCCAAAGCCCAACCATTATTACAGCATACGTAGCAACGAAAGTACAGCTCTTGGTTACTACAATGCCGATACACAACTTATAGAAAAAGTAATAAAAGAAACTGCCTATGGTATTCGCCCGCGCAATGCTGAGCAAACATTTGCATTACATGCTATACTCAATCCCGAAGTAAAACTAGTAACAATACAAGGAGTAGCAGGTACTGGAAAAACCTTACTAGCACTGGCGGGAGCACTAATGCAGCGCGAAAATTTTAGACAAATATACTTAGCCCGACCAATAGTACCACTTAGCAACAAAGATATAGGTTACTTGCCTGGCGATATTAAATCTAAAATAAACCCCTACATGGAACCTCTGTGGGACAACTTAAAACTAATACAAAGTCAGTTTAAAGAAACCGACAAAGACTACCAAAAAATAACCGACATGGTAGAAAAAGAAAAACTATTTATAACGCCGCTTGCATACATTCGTGGGCGAAGCCTTTCTAATATTATTTTTATAATTGACGAAGCACAAAACCTTACACCACACGAAATTAAAACCATAATAACACGTGCAGGCGAAAACACAAAAATTATTTTCACAGGCGATATTTATCAAATAGATACTCCCTACTTAGATTCGCATAGTAATGGTTTATCCACGTTGATAGAAAAAATAAAAAATAGTAAAATGTATGCACACGTATCATTGGAAAAAGGCGAGCGTAGCGAGCTAGCCAACCTTGCAAGTAATATGTTGTAAAAAAATAATTAGTAAATAAATTAAACCAAAAATACATTATACTTACAATTAAATAAAGTCATTGAATAACTATACAAATAGCAATAAATGACAACAATGAAACAGCGTATTTAGAAACTGTTAAATTTCAACTGAATCGTTTAATAGGTATGTATTCAAATATGTTTTTAATTAAATTTATTGATTTGTAAAAGTAAAATTCACCTTATTATATTTAAAATTACCTCTCATCATTACTGTAATTTAAACAGGTTCTTAACTATTAAATACTTGAAACAATTTATTAATGAATAGGGTGCTTTTTACAAACAATAAATTTATATGTGTCGCCGAGTAGTTCATGGTATAGGTGCATTAGGCAGGCAGAGATGATTAATTATTCGCGAAAAATATTCATAGGTAGGAATAATTAAAAAAATAATTTAGCATATAAATAATGACCACTTATCAATTTTAATTACCGTAAATTAAATTTTAATTGTACTATTGATAGTATAAACTTAAAGACTAAAAATATAAACACTAAAATAAAACAACATCATGAGAAAACAAATACTCTCAGTGGCATTGGTTACTGCTCTCAGCGCAATATCGTATGCACAAAACAAAGTAGTTAGTGTAACTACCTTAACAAAAAATGAAACGAAAGGACAACCAAAAAAATTTGTAAAATGCGCCGCCAAACCTCCATCTGTAGAGTGGGAAGCAAATTTTCAAAAACAAATACAGGCATTAATAGCTAATCAAAGCAAGTATAGGACAGCTATGCAGGTAAATTATACTATTCCTGTGATAGTACATGTTATACATTCTGCCACTGCCGTGGGTACTGGTGCAAATGTTTCTGATGTGCAAATCAATTCAGGAATAACAATACTTAATAATGATTTTGCGGGTACTGGATTAAATAGTGGAAATGTACCTAATGCTTTAGCTTCAGCAAAAGCAAACACAGGTGTTACGTTTTGCTTGGCTCAACGTACACCTACAGGAGCCCAAATGACTACACCAGGTATAGATAGAATGTCGTACGCAAGTAAAAACTTTATTGCACCAGGCGCAACTGGATATGATGGAGCTTACATTGATGCCACCATAAAGCCAGCAACAATGTGGGATTCTAACAAATATTTAAATGTTTGGTTGTTGGAATTAGGCAACTCATTATTGGGATATGCTACATTCCCTGACAATTCGGGCTTATCAGGCATGCCGAGTGGTGGAAACACATCAACCGAAGATGGAGTAGTATTAAATTATTTTGGTTGGGGATCATCAAGTAATAGTTTTGCTCCATACGATAAAGGTCGTACGGCATCGCACGAAATTGGACATTGGCTAGGATTACGACATATATGGGGCGATGCAAGCTGTGGTAATGATTATTGCACTGATACACCAACACAACAAAGCGAAAATGTAGGTTGCCCTACTTATCCTAAAGTTACTTGCTCTAACACTGGCGATATGAGTATGAATTTTATGGATTACACTGATGATCAATGTATGTTTATGTTTACCAACGACCAAAAAACACGTATAGTTACTACATTAACCAACGACTCTCGTCGTGCAAATTTAGTAGCTTCAACTAACTTATCTTGCACACCAGTAAATTTAAACTCGCCTCCTAGCGCAGTATTTATGGCAAGTAGTACAGGTACATTTATAGGTGGGGGTAATATTACACTTACTAATACCACTAATAATGCTACCTCGTATTTATGGACGGTGAGCCCTACTAGCGGCGCTACATTTAGCAACTCCACTGCTACAAGCCCAACTATTAGTTTTAGTGCGCCAGGAAGCTATAATGTATGCTTAACTGCTACTAACTCTTTTGGTAACAGTACTCCAGCTTGTCAAGTAATAACTGTTGCTGCTGTTCAACCAACCACCTGCGATACTTTGTCAAACTTGGAAGCAGATGATACCCTAACATTTTACAGAAACGGAGCTACAGCAGCTGATGGTTATATTACTGGTCAAAACTCCTTTGGTGATATAAGTAAAGCTGAACGTTATAATTATCCAACATCGGGCTTTAGTACAGGCTTAACAATATCTGGCATACGTGTATATCATGCTGTAATTAAAGGTAGCGGTAGTACTGCATATAATGTTTGGAACGAATCTGCAGGTTTTCCAAATACTATATTGGCTACAAAATCAGTAATCAATAATACTCTTACACCTTTGCAATTAAATACGATAACATTTACAACACCTGTAGCCGTTGCCAACAACACTCCGTTTTATGTAGGTTATACGTATGGTTATGCCTCTGGCGATACTATTGCAGTAGTGCAAACTCGTTTTAAAAACCCTACTGTAAACCATGCTTACGAGCAATTTAGCAACAACTCTTGGCATGCCTTTACCGAAACTCCTGCAAGTTGGGGTTCTACGGCTTCGTTAGTGATATTTCCAATTATATGCCCTAATACTGTAACTAGCTTAGCGCACTTAACACATAATTTAACCAACAATGCTTACATATTTCCTAACCCTAATAACGGTATGTTTAGCGTAATGCTAGTATTTGACGAGCAAACTGACGCCACAATAATGATTACCGACTTATTAGGTAAGCAAATTATGGTACGCAACGTTACTAATGTAATACAGCAAGAGGTAGCCTTAAACCTTACTAACGCTGGTATAGGAACATACTTAGTTACTATCAAAACAAATAGTGGTATAACTACTAAACGTGTAGTTATTAGCGAATAAAACTATTATTTATAATTAACAAAAAAAGGCTGCTCGTTATTACTAACGAGCAGCCTTTTTTTGTACGTAGTTAAACAATAGATTTTATTATTAAAGAAAATAAGTTTTGATAGACAAAAAACACATTAAAAATTTACTTATTTTTTTACTGAACTCAACATTAATTTATTTTTGTAATAACTTATTTCATTAAAATAAATGCTTGCTATAATTACCCCAAAACTATTGGCAAAAAAATCATACACATCGGCACTACGTGCTACAAAAAACGTGCTTTGTAATAATTCTAACAAACCTCCATACGCAACGCTTATGAGCAACACAGAAAAATAAACAGGTTCGTTACTAAAATAAACAATTTTGTATTTAGCATAAATGCCAAAATAGCTTAATGTAGTAAGTACAAAAAACAAAGACGCATGTACCAATTTATCAAAACTTAATAACTCTAACCATGATACGTGCGGAACACTTGTGCCAGGCATACCACAAAGTAATGCAATTAATAATGCCCACACAAGTGCGGGCATTAGGTAGTACAACAAAGGTTTGGACTTTGGTAATATGTTGTTATTAAACAATGTAGGTTTAATGCTATGCTCCAATTAATGCTGTATATGCAGTTGAATCAAGTAATTCGGCAATTTCTGCATCGTTACTTAATTCTATTTTTATCATCCAGCCAGTTTCATAAGCATCGTTGTTTACTGCATCTGGTGTAGTATCTAAGCCTTTATTTATTTCAATAACTTTACCAGATAGTGGCATAAATAAATCAGAAACTGTTTTTACGGCTTCTACAGTTCCAAATATTTCTTCTTGTGCAAGTTGTTCACCTTCACTTTTTATGTCCACGTACACTATATCGCCTAACTCATGTTGAGCAAAATCAGTAATGCCTACTGTGGCCACGTTACCGTTAATACTTACCCACTCGTGATCTTTGGTGTATTTTAAATTAGCTGGAATATTCATGTTTTTTTTGGTTGAATTAGTTTTTATTTATTTACAAAAATATATTTTTAAATGAGATCTAAAAAGTAAATATACCAACAATTTACACCCACAAATAGAGTACTACTAATTATAGTGTTTTTATGCTATTTTTACTAAAAATTAATCAGTAAAAAAAATTAACAATAAAAACAACATGAAATTTCATAAAGAAGGTATTCCCAGTTTAATAGTAGCTATAGCAGTTTTAGCCATTATGTACTTTATAGGTAATTTTGTATTTCCTCAAAGTCCTATTATTAAAGGATTATTAAATGCAGTAGGCGTCATCTTTTTAATTGTAATAGTACAGTTTTTTCGTAACCCCAATCGTAAACGCACCTTTAACGACAATCTAATTATATGCCCTGCCGACGGTAAAGTAGTGGTAATAGAAGAAACGATAGAAACCGAATATTTTAAAGACAAACGTATACAAGTATCCATATTTATGAGTCCTGTAAATGTGCATATAAACCGTTTTCCAATAAGTGGAATTGTAAAATATGTAAAGTATCATGCAGGTTTGTATTTGGTAGCGTGGCATCCAAAGTCTAGCACCGATAATGAACGTACAACAGTAGTAGTGGAACATAAAAACGGACAAGCTATACTATTCCGTCAAGTAGCTGGTGCACTTGCCAGACGAATAGTGTGGTACTGTAAAGAGGGCGATGTAGCACAACAAAATGACGAGTTTGGATTTATAAAATTTGGTTCTCGTGTAGATGTTTATTTGCCATTAGGTACTACTATAAACGTAACTATGAATCAAGTCGTAAAAGGCGGCGTTGATGTATTGGGTAAGTGGGCTTAAATTTTTTTTAGCGTTAAATAAAGATTTATTACAAATAAAAATACTAAAAACCTCAATTACAAGTTATACCTATTATGAAACTAATTACACTACTTACTTTATTATTTTTAAATGCAGTTTATGCGCAAGCGCAACAACCAACGCAACGAAAATTAATACAATTTTCGGGCGTGGTAATAGGCAATGATAGTCTTGACCCTATACCTTATACATCAATAATAATTAAACACAGCAAACGTGGCACAATTAGCGATTATTTTGGGTACTATTCGTTTGTGGCGCAAGAGGCCGACACCATAGAGTTTAGTGCTATTGGCTATCGTAGTCAACAATTTATTATACCAAGTAATTTGCCCGAAAACAAATATTCGCTCATACATGCATTGGGCAAAGACACTATACAACTAAGAGAAATTGTAATTAAAAACTGGCCAAGCAAAGAGCAATTTAAGCAAGCATTTATTAATCTGAATTTAGATAATGGACTTACGCAAGTAGCTACAATGAATTTGGAACGTATAAAAAACAATGCAAATTATACTCAGTTAGAAAACGATGCGCAGATGGCATACCGCCAAATACAGCAACAACAGTACTCGCAAATGTATGTGGCAAATGCTGCTAACAACAATTGGTTAAACCCAGTGGCATGGTCTCAATTTATAAAATCGTGGAAAAAAGAGCAAAAAAAATAAACGTTATATATGTATAAGATATTTGCGTTTGTTTTTGCGTTTGTTTTTTGTGCTACCGCAATGGCGCAAAATACTGCTACTGTATATGGTGTAGTGCGCAATGGTAACACTCGCATAGCCGATGCCTTAGTAGGCGTAGAAGGTACTGCACTAAGCACAACTACCAATGTAAACGGATATTTTGAATTGCAAATACCCTCATCAACAAAAACAAAAATAGCCATACAACTGTTAGGTTACAAACCGTATAACATAACTATAAATGCGCTACAACCCAACGAGCGAAAGCAATTGGAGGCAACGCTAGAACCTGATGTAAAGGACTTAGGCGAAGCCCTAATTATAGATAAAGGACAAGCACGTAGCACACTTACACGTATAGATCCTAAAACTATACGTGTACTTGTAAACCCTAATGGCAGCTTAGAAAGTATATTAAAAACACTTCCTGGTGTAGTAAGTAACAACGAGCTAAGTAGCACATACAGCGTGCGTGGCGGTAGTTTTGACGAAAACTTAGTATATGTAAATGATATAGAAGTGTATCGTCCTTTTTTAGTGCGTAGTGGGCAACAAGAGGGCTTGAGCTTTGCTTACAGTAACATGGTAAGTAATATACAATTTAGCGCAGGTGGTTTTGATGCCAAGTATGGCGATAAAATGAGCAGTGTATTAGATATTAAATACCGCAAAGCTACTACATTTGCAGGAAGCGCATCGGCAGGTATATTGGGTGGAAACCTGCACGTAGAGGGCTGTTCCAAGAATCATAGGTTTACGTATCAATTAGGTGCAAGGCACAAGCAAAATTCATATTTACTCAAAACCCTCGAAACCAAAGGCGATTACAAACCTCGCTTTACCGATGTGCAAACGTACCTAACGTATGATGTTACCGAGAATTTTGAATTGGCTTTTTTGGGCAATTTAGCACAAAATAATTATTTGTTTACGCCTACCACCCGCACTACCAATTTTGGTACCTTACAACAATTCCTCCGTTTTACAGTATATTATGATGGGCAAGAAAAAAATGAATATACTACCTCAACCGCAGCATTAACGGCTACCTACAACCCAAACAAAAACACTAAGCTGAAATTTATTAGTTCTAATTTTAATACGGTTGAAGAGGAAAATAATAACACACAAGGTCAATACAGCATAGACGAAGTAGAAACATCACCCGGCAGTAGCAACTTAGGCAATGTAAAATTTAATAGAGGTATTGGCACGTTTTTAAACCATACACGCAATCAACTTAATGCACGTGTAACCTATGTAGAACACAAAGGTACACACACACACAAACGCATGGAACACTTGTGGGGCATACGTTTACAACAAGAAAATATAACAGACCATATAAGCGAGTGGCAGTACAACGACTCTAGTGGATATTTAATACCCTACTCAACTAATGTGGTACAGCTACCTTATGTACTCAAAAGCGATTTAAAATTACAATCAACACGCATAAGTGGCTATTATCAAAATAAGTTTAACACCAATGATAGCAGTATATACGGACTAAGTACAGGTGTGCGATTTAGTTATTGGGATGTAAACAAACAACTGCTAATATCGCCACGTGCTACATTAAGTATTATACCCAAATGGGAAAAGAATTTTGCGTTTAGAATAAGTTCGGGTGTGTATAATCAACCACCGTTTTACCGCGAAATGCGCAATTTTAAAGGACAATTAAACACATCGCTCAAAGCACAACAATCTATACATTTTGTAGGTGCTATGGATCATGTTTTTAAATTATGGAAACGACCATTTAAACTAACTACCGAAGCATATTACAAAATACTTAACAACCTTGTACCCTACGAGGTGGACAATGTGCGCTTACGATATTTTGCAACCAATAACTCCAAAGGATATGCTTATGGTGCCGATGCAAAATTAAATGGCGAGTTTGTGAAAAATGCCGAAAGTTGGTTTAGTTTATCGTACCTCAAAACTGCCGAAAACTTAACTGATGATAGCTATTACAACTACTACAATAAATCAGGCGAAAAAATATTTACAGGCTATACATTTGATGATGTAAAAGCAGATAGTATCCAACAAATTCCAGGCTACATACGCCGCCCTACCGACCAACGCATTACGTTGGGTATATTTTTTCAAGATTATATAGAGCGTTTTCCATGGATAAAAATGAACCTTAATTTAATATACGGTTCGGGTATGCCTTATGGCCCACCCACGCAAAAAAAATATCAGCAAGTACTAAGTATGCGCCCTTACCGCAGGGTAGATATTGGTACTGCATTTATGATAAAAGACGATAGTAAAGAATATAAAAACACAGGTGCATTGCGCTTTATAAAAGGTATGTGGATTAATGTAGATGTGTTTAACGTACTAGGCTTAGAAAACGAAGTAAGCATAACCTGGATAAAAGACATTAGTAACCACCTTTACCCTGTGCCTAATAACCTAAGCGCACGTTTGGTTAATTTTAAATTAAGTGTGGTATTTTAATTTACATCACTCTTAATTTACTTTCGTCAATTTTATTATTATCTACCTTAAGTTAAAGACTTGTTTATGCGCCTGAATGGATTGCAAAATGGGTATTACGTATTCTACCAATGATACACATCATCATTTACCCATTTGCTTTGGGTACGCATTACTTGCTCTATAACGTCGCGTACAGCACCATGCCCGCCTAGCTGTATGCTTACGTAATTGCATATTGCACGCACTTCGTGAACTGCGTTGTGCGGACAAGTTTTGGCGGCTACTTTTAGCAACACTGGGTAGTCGGGCAGGTCGTCGCCCATGTATAACACTTCGTTGTGGGTTAAGCCACGTTCGGTTATGTAATCGTTATAAACACTTAATTTATCATACGAACGCAAGTACACATCGGTAATACCTAACATTCTCATGCTTTCTACCACATTAGCCGATGCACCACCTGTAATTATAGCTACGTTGTACCCTTGCTTTACGGCGTGTTGCAGAGCAAACGAATCCTTACTATTCATACTACGCAAAAAATCGCCTTGAGCTGTGATTAGAACGTTTCCGTCGGTTATTACACCATCAAAATCAAAAATAAAAGTAGTTATATTGTTAAATATTTGTTTAATGTTCATAGCTGTATTAGGCGTTTATAGTTGGTTTATAGCCACTTTTATTTAATATTAAGTTAGCATCGTTTATTAGCATTAACTCTTGTAAAGTTACGTTAGGATTGTTTTTCATGTAGCTACGTACTATTTGCCAACCTAACCAGTTACCAACTCTACCAGGGCTTTCGCGCGGCAGGCCTGTGCTAAATGGAGCCTCTTTGGTATATTTAATTATTTCTTTGTAATGGGTATTAAAAAACAGTTTTTTGTTTACAAAATATTTCCATACTTCACTTTCGTTTTGCGCTAACCATTGCATGTGTTGTGTGTTAAATGCTATTTTGCTCGAGTCTTGCATTTGCGGAAACACATTATCCATAAAATACATTGTTTTGCCGTCTTGTATTATAAAGTGTAACAAATCTTCTTTGAGTAATTTTTGTTCAAATTCAGTACTTATCCATGCACGCATAGCATCGGGAGCTATGAGGTCGGGGCGCATCATAGCAGTTTTGTAATTGGGGTAAGTAAGCATTTTATAGTACTTACAATCGGCACCCAAAAACATATCCAAGCCTATTGCAAGTACGCTATCAGTAGTTACTACTGCATAATTAAAACCACTAAACATATAATATATACTTGGAATGTTTTTGGTAGGATATAGTTGCTTGTAGTTTTTAAATGCAGCAGTAAGTTGTGCGGTGTAGGGAGTTACATCGGCATATTTTTTTTGTTCAAAAGCATACACTTCCTTAATAGTAGGGTCGGTTATAAAACTGTTAAAATAAGTAGTAAATCCTTCCTTGTTGTAGGTACTTATGTTTAAAATACGAGCAGTATATAAGTCAAAAAACTTACCATACTTACTTGCTAATGCGGTTGTTTTTAAAGTAATATCAGCAGTTTTAATGTCTAATACTTCTTTATCAAAACGCTCGGTTATTAAGTTTAATTGTAGTTCTTCGGCTTTGGCTTCATCTACTTTTATTATTACTTTTTGGTTAGCGTTATTATTGCACGAGTTGCAACCTGCTAACAAAGTAAGTGATACGAATATTATGCTTAAGTATAATGTATTTTTCATAGGCGTAAATGTAGCTATTGTTAATACAACCTGTTACATTTGTACACAAAATAATTCACATACTACTATGTTAAAAATAGCCTTAGCACAAGTTAATTTCCAAGTGGGAAATTTTGAAAGCAATACACAAAAAATAATAGATCGCATACAAACTGCAAAAGCTAACAATACTGGGTTGATAGTGTTTTCTGAGCTTTCGGTGTGTGGATATCCTGCACGCGATTTCTTAACTTATCCACATTTTATACAACAGTGTTACAAAAGCATAAGCCTTATAGCTGAGCAATGCCAAGGAATAGCTGCTATAGTAGGTGCCCCAAGCCCTAGTAAAGTAATTGCTGGTAAAAATATTTATAACAGTGCTTACCTTCTAAGTAACGGTAAAGTACAACATATTATAAATAAAAGTTTGTTGCCTACGTATGATGTGTTTGATGAGTACCGCTATTTTGAATCAAACACTAATGATTTTAGTTGCATTGAAATTAATGGTGTGAAAATAGCAGTTACCGTTTGCGAAGACCTATGGGACGTGGATATGGACAAAATGTACAAACAAAACCCTATGGACGAATTAGTAAAACAAAGCCCCGATGTAATGATAAACATTGCGGCATCGCCGTTTAACTATGAACACCGAGAAGACCGCTTGCGCGTATTTAAACTCAATTGCGAAAAATATAATTTGCCCTTGTTATACGTTAATCAAACAGGTGCGCAAACCGAACTTATATTTGACGGAGGCTCTTTAGCCCTTGATAACAAAGGAGAAATTATACAAGAGTTAAATTACTTTGAAGAGCAAGTAGCATACTTTGAATTTGAAAATGCAGTTATAAAACATCTACAACCCAACAATAGCAGTACACACAGCACTATTAAAATAGCACGCATACACGATGCATTGGTATTGGGTATTAAAGATTATTTTGCAAAATTAGGTTTTACCAAAGCTATACTTGGGCTCAGTGGAGGTATTGACAGTGCTTTGGTAGCGGTACTTGCTGTGCGAGCATTAGGGAGTGCTAATGTAAAAGTGCTATTATTACCTAGCCAATACAGTAGCGAACATAGCATAAACGATGCTTTAGCATTAGCTAATACGCTAAACATTGAATACGAAATAGTAAACATAACACAAGCCAACACTGCCGTAGAAGCCACGCTTGCCAATGCTTTTAGCGGATTAGCATTTAACGTAACCGAAGAAAACATACAAGCACGCTTACGTGGATTATTGCTTATGGCACACAGTAATAAGTTTGGATACGTACTACTTAACACTACCAACAAAAGCGAAGCTGCCGTAGGGTATGGTACACTATACGGCGATATGTGTGGCGGATTAGCAGTACTTGGCGATGTATATAAAACCGAATGTTACGAATTATCAAATTATATAAATAAAGATGCAGTAGTAATACCTACCAACTCTATAGAAAAACCGCCTAGTGCAGAGTTACGTCCTAACCAAAAAGATAGCGACTCACTACCCGACTATGATGTGCTTGACACCATATTACGAGCCTACATAGAACACTGCAATAGCCCCGAAGATATTATAGCCAAAGGTCACAATGCCGCGTTAGTAAACCGAGTATTGGGTATGGTAAATATAAATGAGTTTAAACGTTTTCAAATGGCACCTGTACTACGTGTATCGCCCAAAGCCTTTGGTATGGGGCGTAGAATGCCATTGGAGGGTAAATATAAATATGTTTGATAATTTGGTAATACTTAAAACGACAACACGAGATATGCCTAGCAAATTTGTTGGAGGTATTATAAACATTACTGCCAAAAGTATTTCCGAAAAAAAATTTTAATCTATATCCTTACATTTATATCATAATACTGTAACGGGCAGATACTTGATGCAATAACTATATAAGTGTGATAACATAATTTTAGAAAACAAACATAAGCTGTGTGCTAACATTATTTGCAATTAAATTTTTAACAAAAAAAATCCAGTAACATAAACTCCCAAAATTAATATTGCCTTAACATACAGCTATTATTATTACAGTTTATTTACAATAGCAAAGAAATAATTAATCACAAAAAACCATTACACTATGTTTGATTTATCTACCACGCTCACCCTATTATTACTTGTATGCTTGTTATGCGCTATTGCGTTTGAATTTGTAAATGGTTTCCACGATACTGCAAATGCTGTAGCTACTGTAATATATACCAACTCGCTAAAACCCAACGTAGCCGTAGTATGGAGTGGCTTGTGTAATTTTGCAGGCGTTTTTGCAGGCGGTATAGCAGTAGCAATGGGTATTGTAAATTTGTTACCTGTTGAAGCACTAGTAGATAGTAACACCATGCATAGTGTATCTATGGTGTTAGCGTTATTGTTAAGCGCTATTATATGGAACTTGGGTACATGGTATGTAGGTTTGCCAGCATCAAGTTCGCATGCGCTCATAGGCTCTATATTGGGTGTGGGTATTGCGTATTCGTTTTTGCCTGGAGGTTCGTCTGTTGCTATTAACTGGACTAAAGCACAAGAGATTGGTTTATCATTATTAATATCGCCTTTCTTTGGTTTTGCTTGCGCAATATTTTTAATGTTTTTCTTTAAACGTGTTATTAAAAACGATTTTGTATTTAAAGAGGCAAGCCAAGAAAAAGAACCGCCAATGTGGGTACGTGCTGTACTTATAACTACGTGTTCATTGGTTAGTTTTTTTCATGGTAGTAATGATGGTCAAAAGGGTGTAGGCCTTGTAATGCTAATACTAATAGGTATTGTGCCCGCTTATTTTGCAATAGATAATACAGTAGAATTACAAAACACCAAAATATCTATTCAGCACATACATCTATTAGTATCAAGAGCAGATACCCTTACACTAAGTGCTAAAGAGGTAAAAACCCACAAAGAAATAATAGCTAAATCAATAGAAGCAGAAGCATTAATAAATACTAACTTAGATGCAAGTACATTGCCCAAAGACCAACGTTTTGAAGTACGTAGCAATATTGTAAAAATAACTAAGGGCTGCGAAAAATTGGTAAAAGGGGGTAACTTAAGTCTGAGTAAAAACGACATTGCCGACCTTAACAAAAGTATAGCTTTAACACGTAAAGCTACTGATTATGCCCCTAAGTGGGTTATATTAATGATTTCATTATCATTAGGTTTAGGCACAATGATAGGCTGGAAGCGAATAGTAAAAACTATAGGCGAAAAAATAGGCAAGCAACACATGAGCTATGCACAAGGCGCAAGTGCCGAAATTGTAGCAGCTGTTACTATAGGATTATCTACTAGCTTTGGTTTACCAGTAAGTACTACGCACGTGCTATCTAGCGGTATAGCGGGTAGTATGGTTGCCAAAAAAGGATTAAAAAACTTACAACCCAAAACCATCAAAAACATATTATTGGCTTGGGTACTTACTTTGCCTGTAACTATGTTAATATCTGGCTTGTTGTTCTTATTGTTTAGAGCAATATTGTAATAATAAACAAATGTATTAATACAAAAAAAGCGTACCGCATAAGTACGCTTTTTTTGTGTAGTGTAAAATAGGAGTTAATTTACTATTTTAAGCATATCGGCTTCTATTGTTGTGGTAGGGGTTTCTATAATACGCCCTATTTCTTTGCCTTGTTTGTACAATATAAACGTGGGTACTTTCTCAATATTTTTGCCTTCTTCCAAATGGTCGGGAGTAGTTTTGGATCGGTCGGTGCATATAAGCGTAACGTTGTTAGTGGTGTAGTTGCATCGTTTTATTACTTTGTAAAAACGGGGCACCTGCTCCTTACTATCGCCACACCATGTAGCCATAACTACAGTAATTGTAACTCCGTTTAACTTGGATTGTAATTGCGTTATTACTTTTTTATCGGGGCTATAGTTTCGCAATTCTTTATTAAACCATGTTTTGTAAGGTTTATTTTTCAATGCTGTAAGGCTTGTTATTCCTACTAAATCTTGTGCTTGCACGTTGGTTTGCAAAGTCATTAAGCTAATTAAGATAAGTGCTATTATTTTTTTCATTGAGTTAAATTAGTTACAGTATATCAGCCCCTTTTTTTGAATTACAAGTTTGACACATTGGTTGCAAATTGGCTAAACTATTATCTCCACCCTTACTCTTAGGGTGTATATGGTCTATAGTCATTAACTCAAAATCGATAGTGTATAAGTCCACATGAAAACCACCATCAGTGTTTTTGGCCTTTATTAAATAAATACCCTCTTTATCGCAATTGAGTGCAACGCATTTTGTACCATGATTATGAAACACCCTCAAGCGCCTATGTGTAGCATACTTAGTGTGCAATAATTCTAAATTTAATAATTCACTAAAGGTGAAATTATGCCCTAGTTTTTGAGGTATTTGCATGGTAAATGAGTATGTATAAATATAACTATTCGTTTATACGTGCGTGCCATTCTATATCGGGCACACCTTGCAGGTGGGCTATGTAGCGAGCTAACGTAAATAAATAATCGCTTAGGCGGTTTAGATACACTATTATAGTAACATCTACCTTTACCTCTTCGCTTAGGTGCACTACCAAGCGTTCGGCTCTACGGCAAATACAACGTGCTATGTGGCAGTAAGAAACTGTAGTGTTTCCACCTGGTAGTATAAATGATTTTAACTCAGGCAATGTTTCGTTCATTGCATCTATGGCATGTTCTAAGGCTTCCACATCTATAGTACTTAATTGTGGTAGTTTCATTTTGCTTTTGCCTACATCTTCGGCAAGCAACGAACCTAAGGTAAATAATCTATCTTGTATTTCTCGCAAAAAAACATGTGCTAAAGCACTATTATCCTGATCGGCTATTAAACCTATGTAGGAGTTTAATTCATCTACGGTGCCATAACTTTCAATACGTAAATGATACTTCGGTACACGCGTACCGCCTATAAGCGAGGTTTGTCCCTTGTCGCCTGTTTTGGTATATATTTTCATCTGTAAACTATTTTTTAAGTATTTGTATATGATTATGTGGCAATAAATTTTTAATGAATTAATCCGAGACAGAAAATTAGGGGTATCTCGTAAATTTTATTGTTTTTTTAAAACAGCTATTTTTCAAAATCTTATGCTTTTGCCTCGAGGAAAAATTTAAAAGAATTCATTTAATTAAAATTATCTTAACAAAATAATTTCACTTGTATTTACAAAAAAAAATATTTCTTTAATAATTAAAGAGGCTGTAAAATTAATATTTATAAATATAATTATAAGGCACAGTGGTATTAGTGTATTTATAATAGTACTTAAAATTATAGGGCAAATTAATTGCAGCTAAACCTATTTTTTGGTAGGAATATAAATTTAGAAAAAACGTGTTACTACGGTATGTTTTTTTGGTATATACATTATTAACAGTAGAATTTACATCGTAATAAAACTTGACTCCAGAAGTATAACAGCTAAATATACCCAAACCTTGTTTAACAATGTTTTCGTTTTTGTATGAAACACTTACGTTACTGTAATTAGGCTTATCTATATTTAAACCATAGTTCGCATTATTTACGTCTAAGTATGTTTTCAGCTCTTCGCCTATAGCATAAACCACTATACTTGCTATACCTAGTTTACGTGCAGGTGCATAGGCTTTTTGTTTCATAATATTAGATAACTCCGTAGCAATATTGAGTCCTGTTATACTACCTACTGTTGGCTCTATGTTTAAATTAAGTGTATATTTTTTAGTGTTTTTATCAATGTAATATTCTGGCAAATAATACCCACAATCAATATCAACGTAATAGTTACGTTTAGTGCCAATTGAAGTATCTATATTGCTATAATCAGTAATATGCTGACGATAAAAAATTTGGTATTTATGAGCATTAACACTTGGCACTGTTGAAAATTTTATGGCTCTTGAGCCAGCTAAATCGCTAGATGTGTTAGAGTTAAATAATTGTATACCATTAGTAAACCACTGATTGTTATAAAACTCCGATGATAAAGTGCTTAAAGATATACTTGACGAGTCGTACGTATCTACACTGTAAATAAGCGGTGTAATTGCTGTAGCTATTATATTTTTGTCTTTAACTGTAGCTACCAATTTATATACCGACTCACGCATTTTTTTGTCATTAATAGGAGCTGAAGCAAATGAAAACTGATACACACCATTCCCTTTAAACCTGCTACTATCAGCACCTGTAAACACTAAATTAAAAGCACCATCACTACTGCGTGCGTAAAATGTTTGGGTAAGTGTATATTTTTCTTTATAGATAGTATCGGTTGCACCATTTGTTTTAACTACCAATTCGCCACGTTGCACATACGCATCAAGTTCGCCAGCACCGTATAAGTTGGCATTAGGGTCTTTACTTAATGCATCTATCTCCTCGTTATCTTTACCAAGTATAGCTTTATTTATACGTATGTATTGGGTGGTTTTATTTGCGTCCAAAAAACCGTATACCACTATCAATTCGCGTGCATTTTTAGTATTTACATCTAACTTGGTAGAGCAGGCTTGCATTATTAATAGTAAGATAATAGAGGAGTATAAAGCTATTTTTAGCATGGAAATATTTAGTATTGTTGCATAAAATTTAATTGAGTAAATATAGTACTAAGTTCGTAAATAAATGCAGTATTATTAACAACTGCGTTACCCACAACCACTACGTTTGCACCTGCTTCAATAGCTTGTAGTGCTTTGTTTGCAGTAGTTATACCTCCTCCTACCCAAAGTGTATGTTGGGGTTGTAATTCGTTTTTTACTGCATTAATTACTGCGCTATGTACTGCGTTAGTAGCACCACTCCCAGCTTCCAAATAAATATGTTGCATACCCAATTGTGTAGCTGCTAATGCTGTAGCACTTGCTAATGCTATGTTGTTTACAGGTATAGGTTGCGTTTGCGTAACTATACTTACACTTGTGGCATTTCCTGCATCTATCAAAATATAGCCTGTAGGGAGTATTTCCAGTTTACTTTGTTTAAGCGCAATGGCATTATTTACATGTTCTTCTATTAAATATTTTGGGTTGCGACCAGATACTAAACTCAACAACAATATGCCATGTGCGTGTGGGCTTACTTGCTCGCCACCACCTGGGAATAGTAGTATTGGTTTATTGCACAGTTGTCTTACACTGCGCACAAATTCATTAAAATTAATATTGGTAGTTAGCACCGAACCTCCAATTAATACAATACTTACACATGAGGTATTAATAGCTGTTAATGTTTCAACTAATAACTCCACGTTACCATAATCATCGGGGTCGAGCAATATAGCCAACATTTTTTTATTGGCTTTAATATGCTCTTGTATGTAAGTGTGTATAGGCATAAGTTATATTACGTAAGCAATGAACTTATTGTTGTGAAGTAAATAATATACTGTGCAATTTTCATTTGTAGCTGGAGTATTTATCTGCGCTGTTATTTCTTGGTTTACTTTATCAATAGTACTAATTTTAATATCATTTACAAAACTGTAGCCATCGTTGTAACGCTTGTATATGGCTTCTTTGGCACACCATAGCAATGTATACAATTCATTTTCGGTAAAATTATATTTTTTAAATAATAATAACTCTTGTGGGTTACAAAACTTTAATTTTATACGTAGTGCTTTTTCCGATATTAATTCCACATCTAATCCGCACTCGCTATGCGTATGAATTACGTAAGCATAGTGGTTGGTGTGGCTTAAACTAATATGTGTATTAATAACTGTTGGTTTTTTATTAATGTATATGATATCATCATTACTTATAAACTCATTTATCAATAACTTACAAGCTACACTTTGTTGCATACGTAGGTTTGCTCCAATAGTATTAAAAACTATGTTTTTAGCAGTAGCCAAAGTACTTAGTTCAATAAGTGTTTCGGTTATGTGCCAACAATAAAGCGTACCGTGAGTTAAGATAATAGCGGGTACTACGGGCATATTTTATATTTTAAAATATCAATTAATTTAATGTAAACTCTAATCAACACTTCTGTTTTTAAGCAATTCAACTACTTCTTCTGCGTTTTTTATCCACGTTACACTATCGGCTTTAAACCATGTAAGTTGGCGTTTTGCATAGTTGCGGGTGTGTTGTTTTATTTTTGTTATGGCTTCGTTGAGTGTGGTATAGTCGCCATTTATAAAATCGTATAGTTCTTTGTAACCTACTGTTTTAAGTGCATTTAGCTCACGTTGGTTGTAAAATTGTTGTGCTTCGTTTAACAAACCATTGCACATCATTTCATCTACACGGCTATTTATACGGTTGTATAATTCTTGTCTTGGTAGGTCTATCCCTACTTTTATAATATCAAAATTACGGTGTTGCTTTTGTGCCAATAAAAAACTACTCATAGGTTTACCACTTACTTCATACACTTCAATGGCACGTACTACACGTTGTTTATTATTAATGTCTATTCCGTAATAATAAGGTGCGTCTATGCTTTGTAGTATTTCTTGCAACTCGTCTATTGGCGTGTTGTTGAGCGCTTGTCGGCGTTCCTCGTTACCGTAGGGTAGTGCATCTAAACCTTCGCACAGGGCTTTAATATATAAGCCTGTACCACCACATAATACTACTACATCGTTTGTTTTAAATAACCTATGAAGTATAGCTAAGGCGTCACGTTCGTAGTCGCCAGCGGTGTATAGCATATTTACACTGTGCGAATTTATGAAGTGATGTTTAACAGTGTTTAATTGCTCTGAAGTAGGTTTGGCTGTGCCTATGTTAAGTTCGGTAAATACTTGTCGCGAATCGGCAGATAGTATTTCGGTATTATACTGCTGCGCAAGTGTTATGGCTAATTCGGTTTTTCCCGAAGCCGTAGGTCCAACAACGCACAGCAGTAGTTTGTTCATCAATTGTAGTATACTGCTATTTAGTATTCTTCGTGTGCACCACCGTGGCTTCCGCCTTCTTCATCGGTGTCGTAATCGCCATCAAATTCTTCTTCATCAAATTCGTCCAAGTCATCAAACTCATCTTTAGCAGAATGTTTTTTCTTTGGCGAAACATCGTCCCAATCCTCGTCTAATTCGTTATCGCCGAGGTGGGCTGGTTTTATATTTTTAAATGATTTGGGTACATCACCTTCTCTTTTGGTAATGGCAGGATATTTTATTTTAGTGTCTTCTTTTGGGATAATTTTAAGTAATTCTACCATAAAATTCCACTCATTCATAAAATCAAATGTATAAATGAATTTTTGATGTGGATCTTCTATATAATTGGCCAATATTGCCTTACGCATAAGTACTAGGTTTTCTTGGCCCATGTCTTCCAACGATATTTCGTTTTCTTTGCGCCAGCTATCGTCAGTAGTGTAAAATGATGCTAGCTCGTTGCTTACAAATTCAAATGCTTGTACAATAGTGTTATGTAATTGCAAAAATGTAGCATCCGATTTTATTTCTATATCTCTAAATAAATCGGAGTCGTCTTCAAATGTTACACGAAATTTATATACTGCCATAATGTATAGTTATTGAAATGTTTAGTTGTAAATTATTAAAAATAATGCGGTACAAATATATCATTGATAAGTTGTAAAATAGGGCATTCTATATAAAAATATTACGCAAGATGTTCTTCTATCAGTAGCAATAATTCTTGTTGGGTTTCCATATATTTATTTTGGGCGTACCACAAGTGTAGTTTTTCGTGTAATGAATTTTTATCCAAGGGTTCGGGGCTTATTTTATTGTCAGTAATTATTTTAGCTGCACTTGCAGGGCGAGGTCCCCAAATAAATACCTCTTCCAAAGTTTCTGTTTTTAAACAAATTAATTTAGGAATGCTCATACTACCGTTGGTGGTATAGTGTTGCATTACTTCGGGGTGTTCATCTCGCAGTATAATTTTAAAATCAATGTGCGATGTTACGTAACTCATCTTAGCCAAAATAGGTACGTTTTGTGCAGCATCGCCACACCATGCTTCGGCAATTACTAACCACGTGTAATTATTCTGTAGTTTATACAGACGGTCAATAAGTACGTCCAACAATTTTAATTTGATGTCGATACGGTGCATACGATATACGTTTAACTTCGTATAGTTTACGTATTCCTGTGTTTGTGTAAGCCCCGTGGTTTTATTTTCTTTAAGCAAGGAGTCTATAATACGTTGATATTCGTTGTAGGTTACGCCTTGTTGTAATAGTTGTTTTGTTATTGTGCTCATGGTTTAAATTTAACGCTAAATTTACGTTTTTAATATAAGCATTCGTAATGTCACTAAAAGAAATTTTTAAACAAAATAAACTTCTATTTTACCCACTTATTTTTGTGTGGTTTACTGGTTTTATATACTATTTATATTACGGTAAAGAACAAGCTTTTTTAAGTATTAACACTACGCATAATGCGGCTGTAGATAGTGTAATGAAAGTTGTTACACATCTTGGCGAGTTTTACTTATTATTACCCGTGTTGTTATATTTATACGCTAAACAAGTACGTTTAGGTGTAGGTTTATTTATTGCTTATGCAGGCGCAACGTTACTATCTCAAGGTATTAAATATTGGGCTCCATGGCATAACGATAGGCCCTCACTTTATTTTTACCTAAACCCTCGTGTACATTATGTGCCCGATTATTTTAATAATGTATCGCATAGTTTTCCTAGCGGACACACTACTTTGGCGTTTGTTGTGCTTATTTATTTAGCATTAACATTACGCAGTACTGTAGCACAACTTATATGCTTAACTATAGCTGTGGTAGCGGCATATTCTCGTGTATATTTAGCACAACATTTTGTGGAAGATTTACTTGGCGGAGCTTTTATTGGTAGTACATTTGCAATATTGTGTTATGTGTATTTTACGGCTAACAAACGTATTAACTCTCCCTATTTAAACACTACTTATTTACCCTAAAACTATATTATTATATGAGTCCTTTTATTATTCTTATTTGCGTTGCTATTTATTTTTTAGGCTTATTAAGTATTTCTTTTGTAACCTCACGTGTTACCAGTTCTGAGGGTTATTTTTTGGGCAACAAACAATCGCCATGGTACGCAGTAGCCTTTGGTATGGTGGGCGATTCGTTAAGTGGTGTTACATTTATATCAGTACCAGGAGCTATTTATTATGGCAAATTTGGTTACTTACAATTGGTGGCAGGTTATTTTGTGGGTTATTTTGTAATATCTCGTGTGCTGTTACCTATATATTATTCACGCAATTTAACTTCTATTTACGAATATTTGCGTGAGCGCTTTGGCACTATAACCCAACGGACTGGTGCATTTTTCTTTTTACTATCTCGTTTATTAGGTGCTAGTGGGCGTTTGTTTTTGGCCGCTAATGTGCTGCAGTTATTTGTGTTTGATGCCTTTCATATTCCCTTCCCAATATCAGTTACTATTATTATTAGTTTAATATTAATTTACACGTACAGAGGAGGTATACAAACATTGGTATGGACAGATGTTTTTCAATCTACATTTTTATTACTTGCTGTGCTGCTTTCTATACTTGCCATTGCTAACGCTATGCACCTTGGTGTGGCAGATGTGGCAAGACTTATAAAGCACAGCAATTATAATCAAATATTATTTTTAGACGTGAATGGAAAAAGTTTTATACTCAAAAATTTTATTGGTGGATTATTTATAGCAGTAGCAATGACGGGCCTAGACCAAAATATGATGCAAAAAAATTTAAGCTGTAAATCGCTTGCCGATGCACAAAAAAATATAGAATGGTTTAGTGTAATAATGGTATTGGTAAATGTATTTTTTGTGTGCTTAGGTGCATTAATATACGCTTACATGCAAGCTAATAACATAGCCTTACCAATGAATGCCGATGGCACTAAAGTACTTACTGATACTGTGTTTCCAAGTCTTGCACTTAACCATTTAGGTGTGTTTGCTGGCATAGTGTTTATAATAGGTTTAACAGCTGCCACCTTTAGTAGTGCCGACTCGGTACTTACCTCTCTCACTACTACGGTATACATAGATTTTATGAATTTGGATAGCAATAACGCACTCACTGAAGGGGATAAAAAACGTAGGCGTACATTTATACACGGTGCGTTTGCAGGAGTATTGTTACTCTGTATTTTAGGCTTTTCTGCACTAAATAATAACGCAATAGTTAATACTGTATTAATGCTTGCAGGTTACACTTATGGACCGCTATTGGGTTTATTTGCATTGGGTTTATTTAGCAATATAAAATTGAACGATACATTGGTGCCATACGCCTGCATACTTGCGCCAATAATTACTTACGCGCTTAACCAAGTGCTATCAAGTAATACCAATGGTTACCAAATAGGCATGGAACTAATAGTAGTAAATGCTATTATTAGTATAGTATTATTAGTTGTATTTAGTAAGATAAAAAAAACAGCTTTACCAAAAAATTAATTCTGTGCTTTACAAATCTTATTTTATTCTAAAACCTATCACCATCATATCATCTATTTGTAATGTTTGATTGTACATCCATTCATTTATAAACACGGTTACGTGTTCATGTTGCGCATCGCAAGGCATAGATGCAATATGTTGTAGTATTGTTTTAAATTTACTGTAATACACTTTTTTATTGTTAGGCCCCCCTTTTTGGTCAGCAAAACCATCGCTAAACAAATATACCATATCATTAGGTTGCATTGCAAAAGTACTTTGTGTAAAATCGTTTATCGTATTTACATTTATTGATTGTCTATCTACCGTAAGTTCTATCACTTCGTTATTGCGCACTACTATTATACTATTGCGCGCACCCGAGTATGTAAGTACATTGGTTACTATGTTTAATTTACATAACGATAAATCCATACCCTCGTGAAACTCCTTAGCTATGGCTAATTTAAGTTTTTCTTTGATACGATGTTTTATGCAATTTAAAATGGCCGCGGGTTCTGTTATTTTTTGTTCGTTTACGGCATATTCTAACAAGTCGTAGGCAAGTATGCTCATCATTGCGCCAGGCACACCATGGCCGGTACAATCTACCGCACTTACTATTATATTATTATTGTCTATTTTATTTATCCAATAAATATCTCCACTTACAAAATCTTTGGGCTGATAAAATATAAAATACTCTTGGCTAAACTCTATTAGGTCGGCATCGCCTGGCATTAGTAATTCTTGTATGTGCTGGGCATAAATTATGCTATCATGTATTAGTTCATTTTTACGTTCCAATAAACTATGCGCTTTGTTTATTTCATCATTTTTAAGTTGTAATAATAAATTAGCTGTTTGCTTGGCTTTTAAGTTTTTATAAATGAACAAAGCTAAGGCTATCATAAGTAACAATACTATTCCAATACCATAAAACAATATGCGCTGTTGCTTTAGTTTGGCATCGTTTATCTCGTTGTCTTTATTGAGTAGTGCTATTTTATTTTCACGATTATCAATTTCGTAATTTGAGCCCAACTGATTAAATTTTTGCATATTATCTCTACTATACACATCGTCCAAAATAAAATGATACTTGGTAATATAATAGTATGCACTATCATACTGTTTTAACTTACTATAACTGTACGATATTTCTTTAAAAGCCTCTACACACTCCAAATAATCGGCATAATTAATAGGGGCTATAGTTACAGGATATAAAGTTTTTACAGCTTGCTTATACTTACCTTGCTTATTATACATACCTCCTAAATAGGTATATAATTCTACATCAACAAAAGTAGAATCTTTTAATTTTTTAGCTAAATAAAGCCCTTCCTTACAAAATTGTTCACAGGTGTAGTAATCTTTTTTTAACAAATAACACTTTGCAAGATTACAATAATCAAAAAGTAAATTATTAGAATCTTTATTGGCTTTATTGTAAATATAATTTTTTGTTTGATAGTAAATAGCTGAATCAATTTGGTGCTGTTCAATATTATTTAATGCCAATTGATTATTAGAAGAGGTAAAAGCAAAGCCAAAAAAACTTTTGTCAACTTTATTTAAATTGCCTAAAATTTTGTACAAATAAATATTACTGTATGTATAAACACCATTTTCGCCGTATATTTTTGCTAAGCTGTAATAAATATTACACATTTCGGAATTACCATCATTAAGAGACTCGTAATAAGGTAGTGCTTTTAGGTAATATTTTAAACACTCTTGGTCTTGTTTTAAATTTCTATAACATTGTGCTAACTTTCTGTTAATGCGACCAATTCTTTTTTCACTTTTTAACTTGGTTGCAACCTTTAATGCATTCTTGTAATAAATTATAGTTTTATCTATTAATTGAGTATCCGTGAAATAATAGTTGCCTATTCTATAATACGCATCGCATATAGCAGTATCGGCCTTAGCGTTTTTTAATACTAATTGTAAACTATCTAAAGTTTTAATTTGGGCATAAGAACTAATACTTCTTAAAAAGAAGAATATTATTATAATTACTAAACGTGTACTCATTGTTGTATTATATTTTTTTAAAAATTATTTTTTAAAAATACTGTTAAATAAAAAAATAAGCCTGTGCCAAAATGAGTACAAATTTTAATATTGTTTACAGTTTAACACGCTTATCATTTATAAAATTGTAAGATAAAGATAACTCCAAACCTCCTTTATATTTGCTTACTTGTGTTAGTGTTGATGTGTTAATATCGTAGCTTACACCCAACTTAAATCCTTTTGCACCGAAAGAACTAGCTAATATTAATGCATCTTGCATACGTGAGTATATTCCAAAATCAAAAAAAGCATCACTTAATCCAATTTTCACGTTTTGCGCTCCTGCTTTAATAATGTATTTAGCAAACAAACCTGGAATTGTTTCTCTGTGCCCTGCTTGCTGTGTTATAAGCAACTTAGGCGCTAAGGCAAACATTCCTTTACCTGCAATTTTTTTAACTAATAAATCCAAACTAATAAACGCAACGCCTTTAGCTACCATTTTATCGGTACCTGTTCCTAGGGCTTTATTTGACGCATTGGGGTGAGTTAAACTTAATCCAAATGTTACGGGCAAATCATTACGTTGTAAATATTTCCAAATTATTCCCACACCTACATCTAAATACTTATTACTTGCTGCATAAACACTTTCTTTACTTGATAATGCTGCGCTATAAGCACCATCAGCATATTGATTATCCCAAGCCAAATTACTTAAGTTAGCACTACGTTGTCCCATACCTATCATTATACCTGCGCACAGAGTGTTTTTAGAATTTATTGTCTGCGATGCTGCAATATTTATTCCACCTACTACAGTACCATACTTAGACTTGCCCGACACATCGTTTAAAACCCAAAGTCCAACGTTTAGTTTTTTATTTTTAGCAGTTGGTTTTAATAATGCAAAATCTGCACTAAAGCCCGAAGTTGTGTATGCCTTTGCGCTTATTTGTCCCCATTGATTTTTAAAACAACTATTTATTTTCAAGCTCCCGTCTATGTTGGCTGTTGCCGCTGGGTTAAGCATACTTAAATTATTCTCATATTGCGAAAAATGAAAATCTTGTGCTTTAATTACACTTACGTGCAGTATAATAGTTATTGCTGTAAATAATATATTTTTCATATTGATTATTTATTTTATTAATGTAATATCTCCTTTTTTGTTCACTTCTTTTCCTGTTATTAGTTTAGCATTAGCAAAATAAACATATACGCCTTCCTCTGCATTACTTCCATTGTACAAACCATTCCAGCCTTTATTTTTATTAGTAGTTTGAAACACTATGTTTCCCCAACGGTCGTAAACCACAAACAATAAATCTATAATAGATTCCCCTCTTACATACAACACATCATTTTCGCCATCTCCATTAGGCGAAAATACATCTGGAATAAAAATATCATTGGGTATCTTTATTTTAATTTTAACAGAATCTTTGGTAACGCATCCATTGTAATCTGTGGCCGAAATTACATACTCAATGTCTTTATAAGGTGTTGCTTTAGGGTTAGCACAATTTGTACAATTTAAAGAATCTGTCGGAGTCCAAGAATAGCTATAATGTGTTCCGTTTGTAGTTAAATTTATGGAATGGCTAATAAGCAGCGTGGTGTCATTAATTGTTTTTATAGGGTTGTTAGAAAATAGTATTTCAACACTTTTTATTGTTTTACAATTATTAGTATCTGTACCTTGCGCATAATAAATAATTGTACTATCAACAAATGCTTTAGGGTTTGCTACCATTACACTTGTTAAATAATTTGCGGGAAACCAATTGTAACCTATACACGTAGAGCATACCGCTTGCAAAGCTATCGAATCGGCGGTACATACTACAGCTACATCGTTAATAGTTAAAGTAGGTAATGGATTTACTTTTACAATAACACTATCACTTTTGGGCCCTTTGCAACCTATCCCTGAGTACATAACATGTACAGTATCATTGTTGTTAAAATTTATGGAATTAAAACTGTTAAGAGCTCCGTTTTGAATCATTGTATTATTTATGAAAAATGTATAACCACCTAAGTTATTTGGACTTGCTACTAGCTTTAACGAATCGCCTTTACATATTGCAGTTGCGTCTGTAATATTAAGGGCAGGACCTTGTACTACATTTATAGTATGTGAGTTGCTAAACGTGTCGCAAATGCAATTACCCTGTTGTATTTTACTTGTAATGGTATGTTGCCCTAATGATAAATTACTTATGGCATAGTTAGGCGAACTACCTGTATAAATAAGTACTCCGTTATCATATATAAAATACGTATTATAATTAATAGGAGCAATGTTAATGGTAGCATTTTCATTTAAACAAAATGAATCTTTAACAGTACTAATTGTAGGTACAGGCGGGGTAGTGTTTACTACAACAGCATAAGGCACTTTAGGGCTTTTACACCCATTTGTATCCACAGATTGCACATAGTACAAAGTAGTAATAGTAGGCGATACGCTTAACGGTAAGGTACCTATTGATGTAGAAGACGTACTACTGCCATATACATCATACACCGAAGATGATGTGGGTGATATGATTATAGATTTTCCACTGCAAATAGTATCATCAACTTTTGAATAGGAAGGTGGGTTAGAATTAACCCACTGAACAAAAGTATCTGTTCGAGTACAGTTGTTAGAATCTACAGTAATCAATACATACGTTTGTTTGTTGTTTGTAAATGTAGAGGTTAGCTGTAAATTATTTATAGCCGTATCGGTTGATGTTAGTAGTGTTGTTCTATTATATACATTCCATTCGTGACTATGCGGATAAACGCCTCCGTTTGTTTCGGCTAATAAACGAATAGAATCGCCAATACATTTAACTTGATTTAGTGGCATTATTAACCCTGTTAATGGTAAAGGAGCTACCATTATTGCCGAGTCTCGCCATTTGCACCCACTTGTATCTGTTACCGTAATGTAGTAAGTAGCCGCCCCAATATTATTTAGGTTTTGAGTAGTAGCCGCTGTACTCCACCCATACGTATAATTGGGTTTTGGGGGTAGCATTGTTGTTTTTATGCTACCGTTTGCATTGCCATTACACAATGGCGCTGTTACTTGTAAGCTACCGTTTAGCGCTGTGTTTACTTTTATAGTATCTATTAACAATTTATAACAATCGGTACTGTCTTTTATCTCTAATGAATATATACCCGAGTTTACATTTGTTAAATTTTGAGTTGTTGCTCCATTGCTCCACGTGTAGCTAAATGGCTGTATGCCACCTGTAACATTCAATGTTATACCGCCATTTGATATACCATAGCACTTTGCATTAGTTGTGGTGCTACTAAGTGTATAATTGGTGCACGAGCAGGCTTGTAAACAGGTAGCATTATTATATCTATCTCTTATTAATGCTCCTGGTAATGGTCCAAAGCCATTTATAGTTTGTATAGCAACATCTGAACAATAACTCATAATAGTTCCTTGACCATTTGGCGCAGGGCTTGTTTGAGCGCAAGTACCTTCTACAGTATAACACCCGTCTATAGGACCGCCAGACCAGCCGCACCAGTGTGTATGATTGCTTCCCATATTGTGACCCATTTCGTGAGAAATAAGTTTTAAATGTGAGTTAAATGTAGGCAAGTTACCTTGCCAATTTACATTTGAATATGCAAAATTTAAAGTATGATTTAATGGCAAAATAGGTGGTGTACTTGTTGCGTAAGCATAATTTTTACATAAAACATCAAGCCAAGCTACCCCGCCTGAAGCAACGGTAGTGCTTGGTGAAAATGATATTAAATGCGCTAAATCGCCATTAAACCCTTGGCGAAGGACTGTAAATTCATTAAGAGGATCAAATACATTTGTTGTTGAATAATTATCTTGCGTATTCCAAATATATAGTTGAGAAATTTCTATTTTAATACTTTCATTTTGATACACTATTGCTAATAAATTAAACATTCCTTGTAACCAATTAGTTACGTTAGCTGTTGAATTCCCTTCTGCTTGATAAAATGCGTAATCGGTTTCTAAGTATATACGCACACATTTGGGTATTGCCAATGTGCCTATATTTCCCGAGTTGGCTATTTGTTTGATGCGTTTATTGTTTAAGAGCGTGGTATTTGGTGGTGTTAAGTCGCCACCACACTTAAATTCGGGCTTATCTACAAAATCTTTGGCACAATATATTATGTACAAATTCTTTTCTCCTTTTATTTTTCCAATATTAATATCACCATATTTCTTGTTAGAAATAATACCTATTATATCATTCTCAAAAAAACTTATTGCTACTAAACTCTTGGTGTCGTTTTGTAACACGCCACGGTAGTTTATACCTGTGGGGCGTTGAGTCTTATCGTTATTGGATAACGTAATTTCAAACTCGTTATTATTAAAGCCATTTGAAACTATATTTACATTTTGCACCGTGTTGTCGGGCATAGGTATTTCAATGCTAGCACTTTGTGGTTTACTTCCTATTAATATGTTTAAGGCCAGTTCATCAATCGTAACTAATACATAATTGGTTACTTGTTGTTTATATTTAGCGTTAAGTACACTGTCATTAACGGTTGTAAATAGTTTTATTACAGAAGTATTTTTGTTATAATGCTCTGCAATATAAGTCGCTATTGGTTTTATTTGCCCAAAACTAATTTGTGTTGTACACAATGCTAAGGCAATAAGTAGTTGTTTTTTCATCTTTTTTTAATTTTAAACCTATTCGTATTACAAATGTAGTTATCTAAACCTTGTGAATTTAATTGTTTTTTGAAATTATATTTTTTTACAACATACCATTTATTATTTCTTCAACTACAGTGGGGTCAAGCAATGTAGAGGTATCGCCTAAGTTGCTTGTATCTCCCTCGGCTACTTTGCGTAGTATGCGACGCATTATTTTTCCGCTACGTGTTTTGGGCAAGCCACTTACTATTTGTATTTTATCGGGCTTAGCTATTGCGCCTATTATTTTGGTAACCTCAGCAAGTATTTCTTTGCGTAATAATTCGTGGTCTTTGTTGGCGTTGGTATTTATTACATAAGCATATATACCTTGCCCCTTAATATCGTGCGGATAGGCTACTACTGCGCTTTCTACAATATCAGGATGAGCATTTATGGCACTCTCCACTTCGGCAGTTCCTATACGGTGTCCGCTTATGTTCATTACATCATCTACACGCCCTGTAATGCGGTAATAGCCATCTTCATCTCTACGGCAACCATCACCAGTAAAATACAAATTTTCGTACGTTGCAAAATACGTGTCCTTACAACGCTTGTGGTCGCCGTAGGTGGTGCGTATCATACCTGGCCAAGGAAACTTTATACACAGGTTTTCCTCTACATTATTACCCACTATTTCTATGCCTTTTTCATCTACCAATATAGGTTGTATACCTGGCAATGGCAATGTTGCAAAGCCAGGTTTGGTAGGCGTTATACCTGCTAGTGGCGAAATAAGTATTCCACCAGTTTCGGTTTGCCACCAGGTGTCTACTATGGGGCAGTTGCCTTTGCCTATGTGGGTATTGTACCATTCCCAAGCTTCTACATTTATAGGTTCGCCCACACTACCCAATACCTTGAGCGACGCTAATGAGTAAGGTTGCACAAAGTCTAGTCCACATCCTTCCAATGCTCTTATGGCGGTAGGTGCGGTATAAAAGTGGGTTACTTTATATTTATCTACCACTTGCCACAAACGGCTAGCATCGGGGTAAGTAGGCACACCTTCAAACAATACACTTGTAGCACCTGCTAATAGTGGTGCGTAGGTAATGTAGGTATGTCCTGTAACCCAACCTACATCAGCCGTACACCAAAATATATCCTCCCCATTATTGCTATTGTATTGAAACACATTTTCGAACGAATATTGTGCATACACCATATAGCCTGCAGTGCTATGTTGCACCCCTTTGGGTTTTCCTGTGCTGCCCGATGTATATAGTATAAACAACGGGTCTTCGGTATCCATAGTAGTTGCAGGGCATTCGGCTGAAGCGTTCTGCATTACATCATTCCAATATACATCTCTTCCTTGTTGCATGGTATGTATCGCACCTGTGCGTTGATACACAATAACAGTGCTTACGCTTGGGCATTGCTCCAAAGCAACATCGGCAACGTTTTTAAGCGCAATATCTTTTGCGCCACGGTATGCTCCATCGGCCGTTATGAGTAATTTGCATTCACTATCTTGTATACGACTTTCCAACGCATTTGCGCTAAAACCGCCAAATACCACGTTGTGTATAGCACCTATACGCGCACAGGCAAGTAAACTTATTACCGTTTCGGTTATCATAGGCATATATATACATACACGGTCGCCTTTGGTTACACCGTAGTGTTTTAATACGTTGGCGAGTTTACATACTTGCTCGTGTAGTTGCGTGTAGGTTATGCTTGTGGGTTGTTCGATCGGATTATTAGGTTCAAAATAATACGCAATTTTATCGCCTTTGGAGGCTAAGTGTCGGTCTAAACAATTTTCGGTAATATTGACTTGTGCCCCTTTGTACCACTCTATTTTAGGTTCTATAAAATTCCAGTTTACAACCTCGTCCCACTTCCGTTTCCATGTAAATGATTGCGCTACAGAATCCCAAAATTGTGAAGGATTACTAACACTTAGGGCGTATTGATGCTGATATTCTTCAAATGTGTTTATACGTACCATACTGTTATGTAATTTAAAATTTAGTTAGTTAAAAATACTATTTTAAATGAACTAAACTAATTGCGTAAAAATAAAATGCGTAGCATTAACTTAATAATTACTAAACACTTTACCCCCTTAACTCCGCACCTAGCTTGCTTTTGTAGCCTGTAATTATTTTTTGCATTACAGTTTCTATCTCTACATCAGTAAGAGTGGCTTCGGTATTTTGTAGTGCAAAGCTCATGGCATACGATTTTTTTCCTTCGGGTAGTTTGTCTCCTTCGTATACATCAAACAAATTAATGTTGCGTAAAAGTTTCTTTTCATGGCGTTGTGCTTCGTCCTTAAGCTGTGCAAATGTTATGTTTTTATCTACCAACACACTTAGGTCTCGGCGCACTTCGGGAAACTTTGCTATTTCTTTATATTTTACTTTAGCTTGTGTATGTAGCTGTACTAGCAATGTCCAATCTATATCAGCATAAAAAACAGGTTGATTAATATTGTGTAATTTTAATATTTTTTTATCTACTTCTATAAGGTTTACTAATTGTTTTTTCGAAAACTCATATACTATGCCATTAGGCGTATTTACATGGGTAATAGCCGCATTTACGTTTAGTTTATTCAACACATTATCTACCATACTACGTAGGTAAAATAGGTTTGTTTTTTGTGTACCAATGTTCCAGTTTTCGTCGGTTTTATTGCCTGTAATTAATAGTGATAAACGTGCTTGCTCAGTAAATTTATCTACACTACGATTATAAATATTTCCAAACTCAAACATTTTTAAATTGCTTTGTTTACGATTAATATTCCACGCTATAGTTTGTAATGCGCCATGCAAGTGGGTAGTACGCAATATGTTTAACTCCGAACTTAAAGGATTTGCCAACTCAATATATTCGGGAGTTGTAGCGTATTTTTGTGCCGTAAGCGATAGGTTCATTGTTTCGTAAAAACCATTGCTTACTAGCATATCGGCAACAGTGTTTTGTATGGCACGCACATCGGGTTTGTTGGTAGCAACAGTACTAAAGCTAAACTTAGCGGGCAAGTCCACGTTATTAGCACCATACATACGCAACACTTCCTCCACTACATCTACCTCACGGGTTACATCAACCTTATAAGGCGGTACTGATAAGTGTAGTATATTCTCATTTTGCGATACAACAATAATATCTACATTTTTAATAATATCAATAATAGTTTGTGTAGGTACTACTTTACCAATAAGCGTATTTATTCGATTTACATCCACTTCAATACTATAGTTTTGTATAGGTTTAGGATATACATCTACTATGTTTCCTACTACATTTCCACCTGCTACTTCTAGTATTAAATGTATAGCACGTTGCAATGCTTGCACAGTATTGTTAGGGTCGGTACCCCGTTCAAACCTAAAACTGCTGTCGGTTTTAAGGTTATGATATTTGCTTGTTTTGCGCACACTTACCGCATTAAAATAGGCTGATTCTATAAATATAGAAGTAGTACCTTCATTTACACCACTGTGTTTACCGCCAAAAACTCCTGCTATACACATAGGTGCAGTAGCGTTGCACACCATAAGGTCGGTAGCTTGTAGCTTACGTTCAGTTCCATCTAAAGTAACAAAAGGTGTGTCTTGTGGCGTTGTACTTACGTTTATAACATTGCCTTCAATAGCCGCTAAATCAAACGCATGTAGTGGTTGCCCAAGTTCGTGCAATACATAATTGGTAACATCTACAATATTATTTACACTACGCACACCTATTGCTTGCAGGCGGTTTTGCAACCATTTAGGACTATCTTTTACTGTTATGTTTTTAATAATTACTCCGCTGTATCGAGCGCATAATGCCGTGTTGGCTATATTTATTGTAACTTCGCTTGTGCCTGTGCCTACATTTGCAACAGCAGGACTTACCAAAGTTGCTTCACCCAATTGGCGTGATTTTACTGCAGCAACAATATCGCGGGCTACGCCGTAATGAGACATTGCATCGGCTCTGTTGGGCGTAAGGCCTATGTGTATTAATGTATCAGTATAACTATCAAAAACATCGGCTGCAAGTGTACCTACTGCTAATACAGGGTTAAGCACAATTATGCCAGCGTGCGATGCACCTAAGCCTAATTCATCTTCGGCACACAACATACCTTGGCTTACTATTCCTCGTACTTTTGCACTTTTTATTTCTAACTTATCGCAATTTGTAGTATATAATATAGCACCTACTTGCGCTACTATTACTTTTTGTCCCACTGCCACGTTTGGCGCACCACACACAATGTTTAATACTTGGGCAGTACCTACGTTTACTGTAGTTACTTTAAGTTTGTCGGCATCAGGGTGTTGAACACAAGTAAGCACTTCGCCTACTACTACGTGTTTAAGTCCGCCTTTTATGGTTTCGTATAGTTCTGTATTTTCTACTTCCAAACCAGTATCAGTAAGGGTTTCGGTAAGTGTAGTTAAATTAATATTAGTATTTATTAGGTCGTTTAACCAGTTGTGCGATAGTATCATTAAGGTATAAATGTGTATGTTATATGTTTTGTAAATGTAACACGATTTTAAGGTAGTGCAAACCGAAAATATTAATGATAGTTAGACTGTTTTTTTACACATCTCAAATTATTATCAACTACTTAGTAGCCTCTATGTAAGCCACACGGCTTAGTGGTTCGTAAGCATCTGTTTCGCCTAATAACACTTGGTTGTTGCCAGCCACAGTACGGTGCGAATAGTTGGCTAACAAACCTGTACGCATACATATAGCATGCACCTTGGTTACGTATTCGGCAGTAGCCATAAGCGCTGGCATAGGCCCAAAAGGATTACCCTGAAAATCCATATCCAAGCCTGCTATAATAACACGCACGCCATTGTTAGCAAGGGTATTACACACATTTACTATTTCTGAATCAAAAAACTGTGCTTCGTCTATACCTACCACATCTACATCGTTAGCTAATAGTAATATTGCAGACGCATTATCTACAGGCGTGCTAGGTATGGAGTTAGCGCTGTGCGAAACTATATTTGTATCGTGATAACGAGTATCCATTGCAGGTTTAAATATTTCTACTTTTTGTTTGGCGTATTGTGCCCTGCGCATACGGCGTATAAGTTCTTCTGTTTTGCCCGAAAACATTGACCCGCAGATAACTTCCATCCACCCTACTTTTTTTCCTGTACTAATGTTGATACTATTTTCTAAAAACATACGTTTGTGTAACTTAGTTTTGTGTACTATTATTGTGCGCTAAATTAGCGTATTGCATTTATGTACCACGTGCTATTTATCAACATTTATTACACCTTATTTACCACACCTATTTTATAATGAACAACGAACAATATCGCCGCGATTTTTTAAATAATTTAATAGCCGTAAATTCATTTGCCGAAATATTAGCTGACCAAGAAAACCCTGAACCAGCCATTATAAACAAACTAAAAGAACGCACCTTACAACTTTACCAAACCCTTGTAGCTATTGAGTTTGATAGTAAAATAAACACTTTGCAAGTAAGCGTTCCTAACACCCTGTACGAGGCAACACCAGAGCCTGCAGTTGCACCCTCAGTAATAGAAAGTAATAATAATTTTGTAGAAAACAGTACGATATCTCTTACATACTCCAACACTGACTTACACGAGTTTAATAATGAAATAAGTGAGCTATTTACAGCTTCTGAAACCATTGATATAACAACACCCATAATAATAAACGAAGTAAGCAACGAACCTGAGTTTATTGTAAACTCCACTCCTACCCAACCTACACTTGAACCACAGTTTATAACACCTACACATCACACAACGCCCAATATAAACACACGTACTCCACTCAAAAACTTTTTAGGCTTTAATGATAAAATACAAATTCAAAACGATTTGTTTAGTGGTAGTAACGGTTCGCTAACTGATTTTATGACGGTAATAGATAACTGCGAAACCTCGCAACGTGCCATTGGTGTAATAAACGAATACAAAAGCAGTTTAAAATGGGATAAGGAAAGTGAAGCATTTTATCGTTTAATAGCAACCATTGAACAAAAATTTAGATAATAAACTGTTTAACTATTAGCTTTATGTAGTTAAAAAATAGAAAAATGAATTGTTGTCATATATTACTCTATTTATTATTGTTTGAATCTGTATGTAATGGTGCTACTTGTAGTCCGAATAAAACCCCTGCTAACTGGTCTACAGCTGCAGACTGGACATGCGGGCATGTACCTACCAATGGTGATGTAGTACTTATACCTGTTGGCTTTCAAGTAAGAATTAATGGTAACATAATGCAAGGTACAGATGTTATTATTTTTCAAATATATGGTACACTAAACTTCCCAACAACTAATGATAAAATATTAATAAATGAAGCATCTGTAATAAATATTTATGGTGGAGGTAGTGTAACTGCAACCTCTGCATCTAACCAAATACGCATTGGAGCAGGACCTCCAGAGTGGTCTGGTCCAGGAACGTTAAATGGACCCGTAGTTATAACTAATGGGGTATTGCCTATTGAACTGGTGTTTTTTTTAGCAAAATTAAACAAGGATTGTGTGCAGTTAAGCTGGCAAACTGCCTCTGAAACCAACAACGATTATTTTAGTATTGAATGTTCAGTTGATGGAAATACTTATGAAACACTACAAAATATAAAAGGAGCTAATAATAGTATATCAATAATTAATTATAGTTTTACTGACAGCACTCCAATAAGAGGTACAAGTTACTATAGACTAAAACAAACTGATTATGATGGTAAATACAGTTATAGTAATATATGCGCTATTGAATACAATACTTCTGCAGCAGCATTTCAATTAAACGTATATCCTAATCCGTCATACAACAATATGTTTACAGTAAGTATAGATAATATTAATGAAACACAAAATGTATTTATTGTAATAAAAGATATAATGGGTAACGAAATATACAGCAAAGCCAATTTAAATATTAATAACAATACCATAACTGGCGATGAAATAGGAACTAAATTAGCATCGGGTATTTATTTTATAACAGCTACCAGTAAAATGGAATTACACAATCAAAAACTAATTATTAAATAAATTGCTTAAGCCAATTACTCTACTATTCATTATTACTACAGCTACTACACAAGCACAAGTAGTTACACAGGCACGCCTATATATAGACACGCTTACGGCGCCACACCTGCATGGTAGAGGTTATGTAAACGATGGAATAAATAAAACCGCTAACTATATTACACAGCAGTTTGGCAAAATAAGCAATGCAACAGTAAGTACACAAACCTTTGAAACAACGGTAAATACTTTCCCTAACGCTATGCAAATAATATTAGGCACAGATACCTTACAAGCAGGCAAGCACTACATAGTAGGCGGTTACAGCCATTCGGTAAAGGGTACGTTTCCTGTAATGTATTTAGACAAAGAAACTTTTTTTAACAAAAAAGAATACAAAAAATTTATAGCTAATGCACCTGCTAATTATTTTATGCTGATAAATGCCAATGAATATAATGCCGAAGAACGCAAAAAAATAGTAAAAGAAATAAATGACTATCGTGCCTTGGCCGAAGGAATAATAGTACTTACTAACCAAAAATTAACTTGGGGAGGAAGCGAATTTTTAACCACTACGCCTGTTATTATTATTGATAAAAACCATACTCCTACCATTACCGAAACAATTACTGTAGCTATAGATGCCGAATTGCAAACCAATTTTAAATGCAGAAATATACTAGCAAAAATTGAAGGCGAAAACAATGACTCAACTATACTTATAAGCGCCCACTACGACCATTTAGGGCGTATGGGCAAAGAAAATTATTTTCCTGGAGCTAATGATAATGCTAGTGGAGTGGCTATGCTATTATGCTTGGCTAATTATTATCAAAGCCATAAACCCAAACATACTATTTATTTTGTAGCATTTGCAGGCGAAGAAATAGGTTTGTTGGGCTCTCGTTTTTTTGTGCAAAATCCAATAATTAATTTACTAAACATTAAGCAAGTTATTAATTTGGATATATGTGGTACAGGCAACGAAGGCATTACGATAGTAAACGCAACGTCGAGCCCTAAACTTATAAGGGCACTAACAACAATTAATACTCAACAACAATTATTACCCGAAATAAAAACACGCCCAAACACTGCAAACAGCGACCATTATTGGTTTACCACATTAGGTATTCCATCAGTATTTATATATACATTGGGTGGTAGCAAGGCATACCATGATATATACGATACTTCGGCAAATCTTACGTTGGCTAAGTTTGAAGATTTATACCAATTGATACTTCAAAGTATAAATTATAAAGATTAAGAAACAAACTCTTAGGCAATGTTATAATTTTTAATAATTACTACATGCTTATTTTTTCTAAATCAGGTGTAAAGTCCTGCTGTATATCTTCGTGTAAGGTACCTATTAATGTATTTATTTTTTTTAGTTGTAGCGCATACATATTACAAATCATTTGACTTTTGTAATAAGGAATACTTGATGCCTTAAGTGTAGAACAAAAATAAATATGTAAATCCACAGTAATGGCCTTATCGTTGGCGTATTTACAATACTTTGTAATGATGCGTAAAATTTTACGCAATGTTTTTTTTGTATTATTTAAGTTTCCACTTATGTTTATTTCGGCAAAATACAGGTCTATTTCTTTTTTAAAATCACTAATAAACTGATGCTTATTGTGCTCGTCAAACAACAAGTAACTTAAAAACTCTTTGTTGTCTTTTTTGTACTTAGCCAATGTAATAGCTAGTTCTATCAACTTATGGGGCTCTAGTTGATTAAGTTCTTTTTTTAATTCGGAAAGGCTAACTGCTTTCATTTATATTTTTTTTATTTTAAAATCTACGCTGAATTCAAATCATAAATACAACACTATGCAACATTTTTAGTTTTTCGTTTTTCGTTAGGCGATAAAAATTCAATCTTTTTATGCGTATGTTATTTAGTTTATTTGCTCTTATTTTATTAAATCAAAGTTATATTTTTCGGAGAAATATTGATGTATTAATCCATTTAAGTTTTCGTTAGCCCCTCGTTCCCAACTGGCGTATATATACTCCAAGAAGCATTCAATTAATAATGAAGGACTCTGCCAAAAAAGCCGGGATTAAAAAAAAAGTAGGTGTGCACACCTTACGTAATAGTTTTGCTACTCATTTATTAGAAAATGGAACTGATTTGCGGTATATTTAGAGTTTATTAGGGCATGAAAGCAGCAAAACAACAGAAGTTTACACACATATTACCACTAAAGGTTTTGATCAAATTAAAAGCCCATTAGATAAATTGAATAATTTATAATTATTTAATTTGTTTTAACCATTAATTGTTGTAGGTTTAATTGTTCTATTAAATAACAGAATCTAATTCCGCTTTTTTCAATAAAAAAGAAAGTAAAAAAATGAAATCAATTTTAAATAAGCCCAAAATAATTACAGCTAATGCAGAAATAGACGCAACCAGTTGCGTTTATTTTCCTGAAACGCTAATAATTCGCAACGAGTTTCGCCTATAAAGATGTTACCATCAATTTTAAAAACCGACAACACTATGAAAAAAATTCTAACATTAGCAATTACATTATTCTCCTTGACAACTTTCGGACAGAAGGTTAGTGAAGTAATGGGACAACAAATGACTTCGGAGAAATGGGACGAAGAAGCAAAAACTAACATTCGACTTTTACCAAAGTATGGATACGCACAAAAGACCGAAGCTCAAAAAAAATCAGATCAAGAATTTATTGAGACAGCACTTAAAAAAGATTCAACAAACAGAAAAGCTTCCGACCATTTAATAAGTTTAGGCTTTCAGTATTTGTATCGGGACATTAAAACAGCTATGTATCGCTTTAATCAAGCATATTTACTCGACTCGACAAATACAGATATTTACTGGGGTTTCGCCGGAGTTTATATGACATTGGGTGACTATGAAAAAGCGGAAAAACAATATAAAGAAGGACTTGCAATTAATCCAAACAATACTCACCTATTGACAGATTACGGAACATACTTTATGGCGCAGTATTACGGACTACAACCAATAGACGAAAAAGGTGCATTGACAAATTTGGAATCGGCAATAACCTATATGGTAAAATCATATCAACTTGACCCGACTGACCAGAACACAACTTTTAAACTTTCAATTTGTTATTACAATAAAGGCGACTGCGACAACGCTTGGAAATATTATGACATCTGTAAAGAACTCGGTGGACAACCAATCACCGAAGACTATACGAAAGACTTGAAGAAAAAATGCAAACGGAAGAAATAAAAACGGCTTGTAACAGCACCTGCAATAAATTGGCGGTTCAGTAGTTGCATGAAGCTTTGTGCTTCGTGTCAAGTTCTTTGGTAGCAGACAGTTTAGTGCTTCCAAATCGCCAACTTCTTGTAGCCGCAAAGTCCAAAGATGAGAAAGTTACAATAATTACTAAAAGATTGCACAACAAGCGTCAAACGCAATCGCTGGGTTTCGGGTTGTTGTTCGTTTTCTTCTAGTGGAGGAAACTAGTTCCCCAGGTCACCACTGCGTCTGGCGCGGGAGTTATCGGTCATGCTACTGACTAACGGCAGCGCGACCATCAAACAGATAGAAAAGAACAGAAGTAATAAAAACATGAAACTATCAATCGCCTATATAAACGATGTTCACGGCTATCTTGAGCCACATCCTGAATTATTTTATCTGGGTGGGAAAGAAGTTATAGCGACAGCAGGTGGCTATTCACGAATTGCTTCAGTAGTAAAAGACATTCGCAAAAAGAATTCAAACACTTTAGTGTTTGACGGAGGAGATACTTTTCACGGTACATTACCCTTAATTCAATCTCAAGGCGAAGCCATAATTCCTATATTGAATAAGCTGGGATTTAGTGCAATGGTAGGTCATTGGGATTTTGCTTATGGTCCTGAACAATTAAAAAAACTTGCTGG
>JACMRI010000005.1 GCA_014376525.1 Bacteroidia bacterium
GCAGGCCCACACGATATACTGAATAGCCCCGATGGTACTAAACTATTTGTAACGTGCCAAAACACTAACGAAATAGCAGTGTACGAAACAGGTACGTTGCGATTTATAAAATCAATTACCACTAAAAAATTTCCACAAGAACTAGCTATAAGTGTTAAGAAAAATTTGTTGTTAGTAACCTGTATGGAAGAAGAATCATTTTTGCCACAAGCCAAAGGTTGCGTACAAGTTATAGACCTTAATACACTAAAAATTACTGCTACCATAGCTTGTAGCATACAACCACATGGCATAGCAGTGGACGAAATAAGCAACTTAGCTTATGTAACTAATCGTAATATTGATGCTAAGGGTGTAGCACCGCATCATGTATCGTATTGTGGTGGTAAAAATGGAAACCTGAGTGTTATAGATTTAAACACACTTACAAAGAGTGAAAAAAATACCGAACTATCAGTAGATCCTTATTTTGTAGCCGTTAAATATTAAATTAATTAGTAGCAATAACTTTAAAACAGAACTTCAATTTTCGTATGAATAGAATATACAAACTAATTGTCACACTTGCGCTAAGCCTTACCGCAGTAAGCACTTACGCACAAGAAAATACTTTTCCAACTAACGGTGTAAACACGCAAGCCGATATTTATTACGCTTTTACACATGCCAAAATATACATTGACCCTACCACAATTGTAACCGATGCAACCTTGCTTATACGAAACGGTGTGGTAGAGCAAGTAGGCACTAACATGGCATTACCAACCAATACAGTTATAATTAATTGTACTGATAAATGGATATATCCATCGTTTATTGATGCCTTTGCTCCCAATATTGGTATAGCCGAAAATAAGTTTAAAGGCAGTGATGACACACAATATGAAAGTAACAAAAAAGGTGCATACTATTGGAACGAAACCATACAACCCGAATATAATGCGGCGGAAAATTATAGCTATGTAGATGCGCAAGCAGACGAATTACGCAAGCTAGGCTTTGGCACTATTAATACATTTAATGCTAACGGAATAGTGCGTGGCACAAGCGTAGTAACCACACTGGCACAAAACAAAGAGTATAAAACATTGGTAAAAGAAAATGCTACTATGCAATTATCGTTTAACAAAGGTGTATCAAGGCAAGAGTATCCAACATCGCTTATGGGTAGTATAGCCTTACTGCGCCAAGCCTTGTACGATGCACAATGGTATAAAAATGAAACAAATAAAAAAGAAACAAACCTATCATTACAAGCGTTAAACTACCATTGGAATATACCGTTTGTATTTGATGCCTCTGACAAACAAAACATTGTACGTGCTAATACCATAGCCAAAGAATTTAATAAACAATTTATAATAAAAGCCACAGGCGATGAATACCAACGCATACAAGATATTAAAGCACTTAACACACAACTTATAGCTACTGTACACTTACCTACTGCGTACGATGTAGAAGACGCTGCCGATGCCGAAAACGTAAGCCTTAGCGAACTTAAACACTGGGAACTTGCGGTTACTAACTTAGCTACACTTGAAAAAAATGAAATTGTATTTGCCCTGTCTACCCAAGGGTTAAAAGAAAAAAAAGAATTTTGGAATAACTTACGCAAGTACATTGCTTATGGCCTAACCGAAACCACTGCGCTAAAAGCTTTGCTAACCGTGCCTGCCGAACAATTGCAAATAAGCAACAAAGTAGGTAGCCTAAACATAGGCCGTATAGCTAATTTTATTATTACCAACGGAAATATATTTAATGCTAAAACTGTAATTTTAAACAACTACACGCAAGGCGAAGCACACAGCTATAAAGCGTTGCAAACCATTGAAACACGTGGTAAGTATGTAATGGACTACGATAGCAAAATACAATTTATACTATCAGGTACTGCCGATAGTCCTAAAATAAAACTAACCAACGACACTAGTAACTATAAAGCTATTTATAAAATAGAGCGTTCGTTAATAACACTTAACTACGATGTGCCAACAGCAGGAACAATACGTTTAACAGGTGTTACAAGCCCAGATGGTGCAACACTAAATGGTTATGGTTATAATGAAAATGGCAAACAAATAACTTGGAAAGCTACACGCACACAAGCCTATCAAGATACCGTAAAGGTAAAATCGGATACAGTAAAGGTGCTTGAACTGGGGCATGTAACCTATCCTATGATGGCATACGGATTTGATACTTTACCAAAAACCAAAACCTATCATATAAAAAATGCTACTATATGGACTAATGAAAGTGAGGGTATTGTAACTAACACAGACGTAATTTTACAAAACGGAAAAATAAAAGCAATAGGTAAAAACATAGTTACTCCACAAGGCGCAGATACTATAAATGCAACAGGAATGCACCTTACGGCAGGTATTATTGATGAGCATTCGCACATTGCAGTAAGCGGTGGAGTTAATGAAGGCGCACAAGCCGTAACAGCCGAAGTAAGTATTGCCGATGTAGTAAATGCCGATGATATAAATATTTATCGGCAACTATCGGGCGGTGTAGTGGCTTCGCAGTTGTTGCACGGATCGGCAAACGTAATAGGCGGACAATCTGCAATTATAAAATTACGTTGGGGAGCAAGTGCGGAACAACTTAAAATAGCAGGTGCTGATAAGTTTATAAAATGCGCATTGGGCGAAAATGTAAAGCAAAGTAATTGGGGCGATAAATTCACAAAGCGTTTTCCGCAAACGCGCATGGGAGTTGAGCAAACGTTTATTGACGCTTTTACACGTGCTAAAGAATATGAACGCAAAAAAACACAATCAAACTATCGCAAAGATTTGGAATGTGAGGTGTTATTAGAGATTGTAAATAAACAACGATTTATTACTTGCCACAGCTATTTGCAAAGCGAAGTAAATATGCTTATGCACGTGGCAGATAGTTTTGGATTTAAAATAAATACATTTACACACATACTAGAAGGTTATAAAATAGCTGATAAACTAAAAGCACACGGTGCAAATGCAAGTACGTTTAGCGATTGGTGGGCATATAAAATGGAGGTACAAGATGCCATACCATACAATGGTGCGTTACTTCACAAAATGGGAGTAAATACAAGTTTTAATAGTGACGATGCAGAAATGGCACGCCGACTGAACCAAGAAGCTGGAAAGGCTGTAAAATATGGTAATGTAAGCGAAGAAGAAGCTTTAAAATTTGTTACACTTAATCCAGCAAAAATGTTGCACTTAGATGCTAAAATGGGAAGTATAAAAATAGGTAAAGATGCCGATGTAGTGCTATGGAACACCAACCCATTGAGCGTGTATGCGCGAGCGCAAAAAACATTTGTAGATGGTATACTTTGTTATGATATTACTAAAGATGCTCAATTACGTAGTGATATAGCCTATGAACGCAATAGAATAATACAAAAATTAATTACACTTAAAAACAGTGGTACACCAGTAATAAAAACAATGCCTAAAAAACAATTGTTGTACGACTGCGAAAGTATAGAACAAGATTATATTGCTAAATAAAAAAACACATTCACACAATAAAACCAACTTAAATGATGAAACAAATAACAATTTTATTTATAACATTATGTACACTACATGGTATAATAATAGCGCAAAACAAGCAAACAGTATATACACACGCAACGCTACATATAGGTAATAATCAAGTCATTACCAATGGTATATTGGCTATTAAAAATGGAAAAATAAAAGCAGCATCAAGCACGTACACCCCACTTGCTACTGATAGTGTAATAGATGCTACTAACCAACATATTTACCCAGGTATAATTGCGCCGTATATTACTTTAGGTTTAACCGAAGTTGATGCTGTACGCAGTACTATTGATTTTGCAGAAGCAGGAAGTATTAATCCGCATGTGCGAGCGCAAATAGCTTATAATACAGATAGTAAAATAATACCTACCGTACGTAGCAACGGAGTGCTAATAGTGCAAAGCACACCACGTGGCGGATTAATAAGTGGGCAAAGTAGTGTAATGAGTTTAAACGGGTGGAACTGGGAAGATGCCACCATAAAAGCTGATGACGGTGTACATATAAACTGGCCAAGCCTATTAGTAGCTAGCGGTTGGAGCGAATTAGGACCTACAGGTTGGGAGAAAAATAAAAATTACGAAACGCAATTACAAACACTAACGCAGTTTTTGTACGAAGCCAAAGCCTACAATAAAACAGCTACAACAACAATTAATAACCAAAAACTAAAAGCAATGAAAGAAGTGTTTGATGGTAATAAACGTGTGTATGTGTATGCTAATTCTGCCAAAGAAATAACCGAAGCAATTACTTTATTACTAAAATTAGAAGTAAAATATCCAGTAATAATAGGAGGTGCAGAAGCATATAAAGTACCCGAATTATTTACTAAAAATAATATACCCATTATCATAGGGCGCACGCACGCATTGCCCTACAAAGAAGATGCAGACATATATGCAAACACAAAATTGGCTAATGAATTGAAAAACAAAAATATACTCTTTGCCATAAGTGATGAGGGAGACATGGAAGCTATGCAGGCACGCAACCTACCATTTCAGGCAGGTACAACGGTTGCATTTGGTTTAACTACTGAAGAGGCATTACAAGCCGTAACATTAAATACAGCCAAAATAATGGGTATTGATGCAAATTATGGCTCGTTGGAAATAGGTAAAAACGCTACTTTTTTTATAAGTACAGGCGATGCTTTAGATGCTAAAAGCAATAACGTAACTACTGCATATACCAATGGTTTGGTGGTTGATTTAAACAATCATCAAAAGGAATTGTATGGTAAATACGCAACTAAATTTGGACTAAAAAAACAATAGCTTGCCTTACATATTTTTTTACCTTTGAGTATATTACCAAATGGTATATTACCAAAAGGTATAATGGAAAATAACAATGAAAGACTCCCCATTTATATACGGTACTACAGTAAGTGTACACGCATTTACCAACAGAGAAGTAGAAACACAAAAACTACAAAGCAACTTACTTAATGGTATTAATACCATGCTTATATCGCCACGCAGATGGGGTAAATCATCGTTGGTAGAAAAAGTAATACACAATATTAATAGAAAAGACAAGAAAACTAAAACCGTTATTATTGATTTGTTTTCAGTCAGTAGCGAAGACGAATTTTTAGAATTATTTGCACGAGAGGTTATAAAAGCATCATCGAGCAAGTGGCAGGAATGGATGAGCAGTGGCAAAGATTTTTTTAGTAAACTAATGCCAAAATTAAGTTTGGGAATAGACCCTAATACCGATTTTAGTTTGAGTTTTGATTATGCCGATTTAAAGAAAAATAAAGACGAGGTAATGAACCTGCCTGAAACTATTGCCAAACAAAAAGGGATAAAGTTTATTATTTGTTTGGACGAATTTCAAAATTTAGCTTTGTTTAACGACTACGTTAATTTTGAAAAAAAATTACGTGCGTGTTGGCAACGCCACAAGTCTGTAACGTATTGCTTGTATGGTAGTAAACGCCATATGATGACGGATATATTTAATAATTCGGCAAAGCCATTTTATAGGTTTGGAGATATTATGTTATTGAATAAAATAGAACACAAAAAATGGGTAAGATTTATAACCGAAAGTTTTGAAAAAACTGATAAAAAAATAGATGCCAAAATAGCCGAAATAATACCGCAAGTAATGAAAAACCACTCGTGGTACGTGCAACAGTTGGCGCACTACACTTGGAATATTACCCACAAAAAAGCAACATTACAAGATGTAGAAAACGCTTTAAAAGAACTCATACAAGCTAACACACCATTGTATCAAAAAGAAATAGAAACAATAAGTGTAACACAACTTAATTTATTAAAAGCAGTAGCTAAAGGCGAAGTACAACTAATGAGTACCGCAGTAATGCTAGGCTACAAGCTAGGTACACCCAACAACGTAAGTAAAAATAAAGCCATACTTATTAATAATGATGTAATACACGAGATAAATAATGTATACGAATTTTTAGACCCAGCTTTTGAACTTTGGTTTAAAAAACAATATTTTAACAGTCCTTATTTAAGTTAAATTTAACTCTTAAAATTTTCATTATACCTTTTGGTATATTACCAAAAGGTATAATGAAAATAAAACAATAAAAATAAATACTTTGTTACTAGAAAACACCAACATAGCAGTACAAGCTATTCGTAGTCAAAAAACACGCACTGCAATAACAGCACTTATTATAGGTATAGGATTAATGGCATTGGTGGGAATACTATCTGCAATAGATGCTATAAAGCAAAGTATAGCTAATAATTTTGCAGCAATGGGAGCTAACACTTTTACAATACGCAACAGAGGTATTAATATTGGTGGGCAACATAATGTGGTACACAAAAAAGATATTTCGTTTGCCGAAGCAATGTTATTTTGTAATAAATTTAACTTTCCGCAGGCGCAATCCTCTATAAGCTATGCTGCAAAATTTGATGCTACTTTAAAATATCTAAATCAAAAAACAAATCCCAATATACGTGTATTTGGAGTAAACGAAAATTATTTTGCAACATCGGGTTTAACAATTGAATACGGTAGAGGCTTTACTGCTACTGAGATAAACGGAGGCTATCCACTAATAGTAATAGGTAGTGGTATTGCTAGCAAACTATTTGGTAACAGCATAAAAGCAATAACTCAAACGGTTAACGTAGGTAGCTATCGTTACAAGGTAGTAGGCGTATTGCAAAGCAAAGGCTCCGGCATGGGCTTTAGCACCGATAATAGCGTGTATATAAGCATTTACAATGCTCGCCAATACTACAATAAAGGTACAGTAAGTTATACTATAAGCGTAATGACACACAACATACAACAACTACCAGTTGCCATAAGCGAAGCCACGAGCGAGTTTAGACGCATACGCAAAGTACCACTAAACAAAGAAAATAATTTTGACATAATTAAAAGCGATAGCCTAGCATCAAAGTTAATGGAAAACATAAGTTTTGTAACATTAGCAGCTACTGTAATAGGTTTTATAACTTTGCTTGGCGCAAGTATTTCTTTAATGAATATTATGTTGGTATCGGTTACGGAGCGCACACGAGAAATAGGTATTCGCAAAAGTGTGGGAGCAACACCACAAGTTATTAAAGCACAGTTTTTAACAGAAGCAATTTTAATATGTTTAATTGGGGGTATAGCAGGTATAGCATTGGGAGTAATAATAGGTAATGCGGTATCGTTGGTAATAGGTGGTAGTTTTATAATACCATGGGTGTGGATAAGTGTAGGCTTATTTTTATGCGTGGTAGTAGGCGTTACAGCAGGTTATTATCCAGCGGCAAAAGCATCCAAATTAGACCCTGTAGAGGCATTGCGCTATGAATAATTTTATAGCTATTATTGTAAAATAAAAAAAAATCCACCAACACCTCATGACCACAGTAGCGGTATGTATTCTTAATTATAACGGCGCAGGTATATTGCCCACATTTTTACAATCGGTAATTGCATATAGTGCAGGGTACACAGTATATGTAATAGATAATGCTAGTACAGATACTAGTTTACACGTATTAGCTAATTACCCAAGTGTAAAAGTTATAAAAAACACAACAAATAAAGGCTTTGCAGGAGGTTATAACGAAGGCTTACAACATATCAATGAAGAAGTATATATACTTTTAAATAGTGATGTAGAGGTTACTCCTAATTGGATTGCTCCAATTATTCATCTTATGGAAAATGATGACTCTATAGCAGCATGCCAACCCAAAATTAAAGATTACAAAAACAAAAAATACTATGAATATGCAGGCGCAGCTGGTGGTTTTATAGATGCGTATGGCTATCCGTATTGCAACGGGCGTACATTTAATAAAGTAGAAGAAGATACCAACCAATACGATACCAACTACGAAATAACTTGGGCTTGCGGGGCTGCATTGTTTGTAAAACGAAGTGTATATTGGGAAGTAGAGGGATTAGACGAAGATTTTTTTGCACACCAGGAAGAAATAGATTTATGTTTGCGTATTAAAAACTTGGGATATAAAATACAGTATTGTTATCAATCGCAAATATTTCATTTGGGTGGAGGCACATTAAATAAAAGCAATCCACGCAAAACATTTTATAATTTTAGAAACAATTTATTCCTACTTACTAAAAATGATTACCGCTGGTATTGGTTTTTAATAATTGCGCTTCGCCTTGTGTTAGACGGTATTGCAGGAATTTTCTTTGCAATAAACGGTAACGTTAATGATTGTAAAGCAATTATAAAAGCACATTTTAATTACTATTTGTTTTTTGCAAAAATGATGCGTAAACGTAAATTATTAAAACAAAAAACTATAGCTAAACTCAGTACTCATTCGTTTCAAAACAATGCAATACCTTTACCATTTATGCAGTTAGATAAAATAGTATAATTACAAACAAAAGGGACATTTGTTTGTTGAAAAAAAAGTAGTTAAACACTGTGCAAATCATTACTTTCGCACTTAATTAATTAATTAATAAATTCAAAACTAAAATAAATGAAATTTTTACGATTTTACATTTTATACCGTTTGTACTTTGTAATAGTACTTGTAATAGCTGGTATATTAATATATATATTGCACGAGCGTGTTACCGCAATATTGTTTTTTGTGGCCGCATTTATTTCGTTGCTATTGTACTTTATGTTGGGTACAATGCGCATAGTGCAAGAAGCTGTACAAGAAAACGACATGGATAATGCTATAGTGTATTTAAGCAAAATAAAATACCCTAAGTTGCTATTAAAACCAGTACGGTCGGCGTTTTATATGTTGCAAAGTAATGTGGCTCTAGTAAATAATGATTTCGAAAAAGCAGAGGCAGATATACGCAAAAGTATGGATTCAAAATCAACTTTATTGGGAGATACAGAAGGAATGAGCTATTTGCAATTGGCTACCATCTCCTTACAAAAAGGGAACAACAAAGAGGCACGCACCTACTTTTTGCAAGCCCTAAAATTTGGTTTGCCCGATAAAGAAAATCAAGCAGCAGCGTACTTGCAATTATCAGGATTGGAAATACAGCGAGGACAAAACAAAATGGGTAAAATATATTTTGGTAAAGCAAAAAACTTAAGACCTAAAACTACACAACTTAAAGATCAAATAAAACAAATGGATAAGTACATGTCTCGCTTACAGGGGTAGTAAATAAAGTTCCACCCCACCCTGCGGCACTCCTTCAATAGGGAGAGGTAGGCGGATAACATAGCGCACAACGGGCATTTACTCCCCCCAGCAAGTGCATAAGAACCACTCAATCAAAATTTACAAAATACACCACACATTATACATCATACAAATCATAAAATAAAAAATGAAAAAATTAACCCTATCAGCTTGCGTATTATCAGCATTAACAAGTGTTGCACAAACTAATAATTCGCCAGTGCTTATGGAAATTGGCAATAAGAAAGTGACCAAAGCAGAGTTTGAAAACATTTACCATAAAAATAATAAAGACAAAGTTGCCGATAAAAAAACGATAGCCGAGTATGTAGAATTGTTTACTAATTTTAAATTAAAAGTGAAAGCTGCTGAGGATATGGGTTTAGACACTTCAGCAACATATAAAAGCGAGTTAGAAGGCTATCGTAAAAATGTATCGCAACCATATTTAACCGACAAAGAAGTAAACGAAAAATTACTAACAGAAGCCTACGACCGTACCAAAATGAATGTAAGTGCAAGCCACCTACTTATAACGTGCGATGCAGCGGCATTACCCAAAGATACGCTTATAGCTTACAACAAAGTAATGGCATTGCGTGCACGCATATTAAAGGGCGAAAGTTTTGGTAAAGTAGCACGCGAAAATTCACAAGACCCATCGGCTAAAGATAACGCGGGCGAATTGGGTTATTTTTCGGCATTACAAATGGTGTATCCATTTGAAAACGCAGCGTTTAATACCAAAGTAGGCGAAGTAAGTATGCCCGTACGTACTAAGTTTGGTTATCATATTGTAAAAGTAAACGATAAGCGCAACGACCCCGGAACAATAACTGCGGCACACATATTGGTATTGAGCAAAAAAGGTGCGTCTGCCGAAGATAGCTTAAAAGCATTTGCCAAAATAAACGAAATAAACGACCGCATAAAAAAAGGAGATAAGTTTGCCGAGTTAGCAACTCAATACAGCGACGATAAAGGCTCAGCACGCAATGGTGGCGAGTTAGCACCATTTGGAATAAACAGAATGGTAGCTGAATTTGAAAACGCAGCATTTGCACTTAAAAATGATGGCGATGTTTCGGCCCCATTTAAAACTTCGTACGGTTGGCATATTGTAAAACGCATAAGTGTAAAACCTGTTGCTTCGTATGCTGATATGAAAGCCGATTTAAAACAACGTATACAAAAAGATATGCGTTCGCAAAAAGGCAAAGAATCATTTATAACTAAAGTAAAAGCAGAATATAAATTTACCGAAAACCTTAAAAACCGCGACGAATTAACTAAAACAATTGATACCAGTTTTTTTAACGGAACATGGAAAGCTGCTAAAAAAGCTGCGAATATGAACAAAGTAATATGCACATTGGCAGGTAAAAATTACACGCAAATGGACTATGCTACTTACTTAGAAACTCACCAAGGTAAAGGCACTAAGGGTAGCGAGCAACAAATAGTAACTAATAATTATACACCTTACGTAGAGGCATTATGCACTAACTACGAAACTACACAATTGGCTACCAAATACCCTGAGTACAAAGCATTGATAGAAGAATACAAAGATGGTATATTACTGTTTGACCTTACCGACCAAAAAGTATGGAGCGCAGCCATTAAAGACAGTGTAGGCTTGCAAAAGTTTTATGATGCCAACAAACAAAACTACATGTGGGAAGAGCGTTACGAAACTGTTACCTACAAATGTAAAGACGCTAAAATATGCGAAAACGTAAACAAAATGATAGCTAAGAAAAAAACAAACGACGAAATACTTAAAGTAATAAATAAAGACTCGCAGTTAAACCTTTCTATAGACCGTGTAACCTACAAAAAAGGCGAAAATAAAACTGCTGATGCAGCAGCAAGTATTAAAAAGCCAGCTACAGTCAGTGAGAACAATATGTATTATACCTACAACGTAGATAAAATATTGCCAGTAGCACCTAAAGCATTAAACGAAGCACGTGGTATTATTACTGCCGATTACCAAAATTTTTTAGAAAAAGAATGGTTAAAAGAATTACATGCTAAGTACGTAGTAAAAGTAAACAAAGAGGTATTGGATAGTATACAGTAAAATTTTATCATCTCTCATGAATTAAACAGTAGGAGATAAAAAACAATGAAAACGGTTTACAAACACAACAAAACATTGAAATTCACACGCACATTTACAACTACATTACGCACCAACACGCCCGCAAAGCTGTTGGTGTTGTGCTGTATAACACTGGCTACAAGTTGTAGCTATTTTGGCAAAAGCAACGAACGTATATTAGCTACAGTTGGCAAAAACAATTTAACATTAACCGAAATGCAAGCCATACTCCCCAATAATACTAAGGGGAACGATAGTGTAGAGTTTGTAAAATCGTATGTGCAAGCATGGGTGCAAGAGCAATTAATAGTACAAAAAGCCATTAATAACCTAAGCTCCAACGAACTTAATGTAGATGAACAAATAGAAAAATATAAAAACTCGTTAATAGTATATGCTTACCAACAAGCATTAGTAAAACAAAAACTAGACACCGTAGTTACGCCACAAGAAATAGAAGCCTACTACAACGCACACGAACAAGATTTTGAACTAAAAGATAATATTATAAAAGTAAATTATATAAAAGTAAACAGTAAGTGCCCCAAGCTAAATGATATAAAACAACTGTACCGCACAACGGACTCTAAACAGCTAGAAAAATTAAAAGAACTATGTGTGCAGTACGCTGATAATTATTATTTTGATAACAACACTTGGTTATTATTTGACGACTTATTAAAAGAAATCCCCATAAAAACATACAACCAAGAACAGTACATACAAAACAACCGCAACATAGAATTAAAAGACAGCGTAAATAATTATTTTGCTAACATAGTAGGCTTTAAAATAAACAATAGTACATCGCCATTATCATTTGAGATGGATAACATTAAGCAACTTATTTTAAACAAACGTAAGTTGGAATTAATACAACGTGCCGAAAAAACAATATACACCGAAGGAATTAAAAACAAAGAAGCAACTATACTCCCCTAAATGAAAGTAACCCAAATAATAATTGTACTTACTCTTGTAATATCTGCAAACACTACATTTGCACAAAAAAATGTAATAGACAAAGTAGTGGCCGTAGTGGCCAATAACCCTGTGTTGCTGTCGCAGGTTAAGTTTCAAACAGAGCAATTAAAAGCACAAAGTGTAATTAAGAACGAGTGCGAAATATTGGAAGAGTTATTGTTTCAAAAAATGCTATACACCCAAGGGCAATTGGATAGTATAGACATAAGCGAAAAGCAAATAGACGCAGAGCTAGACCGCAGAATACGCTACTACACACAACAATTTGGCTCGGAAGAAGAGTTGGAAAAGTTTTATGGTAAATCGGTAGATAAAATAAAAGACGATTTTAGAGATAACGTACGAGAAACTTTATTGGCACAAAATGTACAAGCCAAAATATCGGGTAACATAACTGTAACTCCTGCCGAAGTGCGCAAGTTTTACAACGAAATACCTGTAGATAGTTTACCATTCATTAACTCGGAAGTAGAATTGGCGCACTTAGTAATAGAACCGCCCATTAGCGCAAAAGAAAAACAAGCAGTACGCGATAAACTAACCAAACTAAGAGACCGTGTAAATGCAGGCGAAGATTTTGGTGCATTAGCAGTAGCCTATAGCGAAGACCCTGGTAGTGCTAAGCTAGCGGGCGATTTAGGTTTTTTGGGACGAGGGCAATTAGTACCCGAGTTTGAAGCAGCAGCATTTGCACTTAAAGGCAAAGAAATAACGCAAATAGTAGAAACACAATTTGGATTTCATATTATACAATTGATAGAACGCCGTGGCGAACAAATAAATGTGCGCCATATACTAATAAGTGCAAAAACTTCCGGCGAGGATATTTCGTTGGCATACACCAAAATGGATTCTATTTATAATTTGTTGCAAAACGATTCATTGAAATTTGATGCTGCAGTACTTAAATTTACTACCGATAAAGAAACTAAATACAGTGGGGGAAAACTTACCAACCAACAAACAGGTACTACCAAGTTTGAAAACACCGATCTTGACCAACAAACATTTTATGCAGTAGATAAACTTAAAGTAGGAGAATACACCAAACCAATACCATTTAAAACTAACGAAGGTAAAAATGCGTATCGTATTTTGTGTTTAAAAACACGCTCTGAACCACATCGTGTAAACTTAAAAGACGACTATCAACGCTTGCAAAACCAAGCTATTAATGCCAAACAACAAACTATACTATTAAGTTGGATTAAAAAGAAAAAACAAACTATGTACATAAAAGTAAACGAACCTTACGCCAACTGTACGTTTAAATACAACTTAACTACCAAATAAATCGCACACATTTATCTATCAAACTCATTATATAACTATGACAACATACGCCAACGATGTAGAAGCTGTAAAAGCATTCAACACAAAATACAACCAACTTACTACCGAAATAGGTAAGGTTATATACGGACAAGAACACATTGTAAAAGATGTAATAATATCTATATTTAGTGGCGGACATTGCCTATTGGTAGGTGTGCCAGGCTTAGCCAAAACATTATTGGTAAATACTATTGCGCAAACTTTAGGCTTAAAATTTAACCGTATACAGTTTACGCCCGACCTTATGCCAAGCGATATTATAGGCTCCGAAATACTAGACGAAAACCGCAGTTTTAAGTTTATACAAGGTCCCATATTTAGCAACGTAATATTGGCTGATGAAATAAATCGTACGCCACCAAAAACTCAAGCCGCACTATTGGAAGCTATGCAAGAAAAACAAATAACTGCAGGCGGTAAATTATACAAATTGGACAATCCGTTTTTTGTAATAGCTACCCAAAATCCTATTGAGCAAGAGGGAACATACCCATTGCCCGAAGCACAGCTTGACCGTTTTATGTTTAGCCTATACTTGGATTATCCAACATTGCAAGACGAATTAAAAATAGCAAAAAACACTACGCAAAACACTACCGTAGAATTACAACACGTGCTTACATCGGCTGAAATTATTGAGTTTCAGGAGTTAGTGCGCCGTGTACCCGTAACCGATAATGTGCTAGAATACGCAGTAACATTGGTAAACAAAACACGCCCCAATGGCGACTTAGCACCAACCTTTATTAAAGATTATATATCGTGGGGAGCAGGTCCAAGAGCATCGCAGTATTTAATATTAGGTGCTAAATGCCACGCTGTACTCAACGGCAAATATTCGCCCGATATTGAAGATGTAAAAGCAGTAGCCATAAACGTGTTACGCCATAGAATGGTAAAAAACTACAAAGCCGAAGCCGACGGATTAAGCATTGAAAGTATTGTAAAACAGTTGTTGTAGAGATAAATAATTTAGATTAAAAAATATTAAAAACACATCATGAATAACTTTGCATTATTAATAGCGTCAAAACTTAATATTGATAAAAAACAAGTTGCTGCAACTTTAGAATTATTAGCCGAAGGAGGCACTGTTCCATTTTTAGCACGTTACCGTAAGGAAGCTACAGGTGGTTTGGACGAGGTACAAATCATCAACATTAAAAACTTAAATAACGAGTTTGAAGAGTTAGAAAGCCGTCGTGTATTTATACTAAAAACTATTGAGGAGCAAGGAAAACTTACGCCCGAACTCAAAGCTAAAATAGAAGGTGCAGCAGTTATAAGTCAGCTAGAAGATTTGTATTTGCCTTACAAACCAAAACGTAAAACACGAGCAATGGCAGCCAAAGAAAAAGGCTTAGAGCCATTGGCAACACTTATATTTGAACAAGAAAGTAACACCATAGATGCCGAAGCTAAAGCATATATAAACGCTGAGTTAGGCGTAAACACTACCGACGAAGCCATAGCAGGCGCATTAGATATAATAGCCGAACTTATAAGCGAGAACGAAACTGCCCGTGTAGGCTTGCGTAATATATTTAAAAACTCCGCTATTATTACTAGTACCGTGCGTTATGGTAAAAAAGAAGAAGGCGAAAAATTTGCCGATTATTTTGAATGGTCGGAACCCTTAATGAAATGTCCAAGCCACCGTTTGCTAGCAATGCGCCGTGGCGAAAACGAAGGTATATTAGGCATAGATATAGCCCCCGAGGTAGATGATGCTGTACATGGTTTGGAGCGTTTGTTTTTGAAAAATAAAAACCAATGCACTACTTTAGTTAAAAAAGCAATAGGTGACTGTTACAAGCGATTATTGCAACCAAGTATGGAAAGCGAGTACCGTGTACTTACCAAAAAAATAGCCGATGATGCAGCCATAAATGTATTTGCAGATAATGTACGTGAGTTAATGCTTGCCGCACCACTTGGGCAAAAACGTATAATGGCAATAGACCCAGGGTTTAGAACTGGTTGCAAAGTAGTAGTGTTGGACGAGCAAGGCAAGTTATTAGCCGACAGCGTTATATACCCGCACACAGGGACAGGCGGAGCAGTAGCGGCCGAACAAGAAGTATTTAAGTTAGCCGCAACACACAACATAGAGGCTATAGCAATAGGTAATGGTACAGCAGGACGAGAAACAGAAACATTTGTACGTGGCATAAAAATGTTGCCCGAAACTATTATGGTAATAATGGTAAACGAAAGTGGCGCAAGTATATACAGCGCAAGCGATGTAGCACGTGAGGAGTTTCCCGACAAAGACATAACCGTGCGTGGCGCAGTAAGTATAGGACGCCGACTTGCCGACCCATTAGCGGAGTTGGTAAAAATAGACCCAAAATCGATAGGTGTGGGGCAATACCAACATGATGTTGATCAAAATTTATTAAAGAAAAAACTAGACGAAGTAGTAGAAAGTAGTGTGAATAATGTAGGTGTAGAACTTAATACAGCAAGTAAGGAACTCCTTACGTACGTGGCAGGTTTGGGCCCTGCATTGGCTAATAACATAGTAAAATATCGCAATGAAAAAGGCGCATTTACTACTCGTAAACAATTGTTGGATGTGCCACGTATGGGCGAAAAAGCATTTGAACAATGTGCAGGATTCTTGCGCATACGCAATGCCAAAAATCCATTAGACGCAAGTGCTGTACACCCCGAAAGCTATGCAACTGTGGAAGCTATGGCTAAAGATGCGAATTGTACTTTGGAAGATTTAATAAACGAAAAATCAATACGTGAAACAATAGATATAAAAAAATACATTACTGCCAAAGTAGGGGAGTTTACTTTAAAAGATATTTTAAAAGAATTGGAAAAACCTGGGCGCGACCCTCGTAAGGAATTTGAAATATTTGAATTTGATAAAACCGTAAACAAAATTACTGACCTTAATGTAGGTATGATCTTGCCTGGCATTGTTACCAACGTAACTAAGTTTGGTGCATTTGTAGATATTGGGGTGCATCAAGACGGATTAATACACGTTTCACAATTGAGTGATAACTTTATAAGCGACCCTTCGGAAGTAGTAAAAGTAGGACAAAAAGTAATGGCAGAAGTTACCGAGGTAGATGTGCTGCGCAAGCGTATAGCCCTTAGTATGAAAGGAATAAACAAGCAAGACAAAACCGAAAAAACGGAACGTAGAACAAGCCCCGCAGCCCCTAAAGAAAAAATACATACTACCGTAGCCCACAACCGACCAAAACCACAACCCAAAAAAGAAGAAACTCCCGCAAATAGCATGCACGATGCGCTAGCTGCGCTAAAAGCTAAGTTTGGAAAGTAAAATTTGAAAAGCGTGTTTTAAAAAACACGCTTTTTTGCATTAATAAATTATTCTTAGATGAAATACAAGTACATTTCCCCATGCTTAAACCCTACATAGAAGACCAAGTTTTTGAAAACATAGATTACACCTCCCTTGCCTTAACGCAGGGCGACTATGAAAATTGTAGTTTTGAAAATTGTAATTTTTCGGGAGTAAATATGTCTAGTATAGATTTTATAGACTGCACGTTTACGCATTGCAATATGACTATGGCAATAGTAAACAAAACTGGATTTAAAACCGTGATTTTTAATAAGTGTAAGATACTGGGAATGCGATTTGATGTATGTAATTCTTTTTTGTTTGCTATAACGTTTAACGATTGTGTGTTAAATCATTCTTCGTTTTTTCAGCTTAAAGCCAAAGCCACGCAATTTAACACTTGCACGTTACACGAAGTAGATTTTACCGAAGCCGACTTAACTTCGTCGTTATTTGATAACTGCGATTTAGCAGGAGCAACATTTGATCGTACATTACTAGAAAAAGTAGATTTTAGAACCGCTCGTAATTTTGCATTAGACCCCGAACTCAATCGCATTAAAAAGGCAAAATTTAGCATAAATAATGTAGCGGGTTTATTAAGCAAATACAATATTGATATAAGTTGATAAAATTAATTTAGCATAATTTTATGTGCAAAGTGCGTTACTATTTTTAAAAATAACACAGTCTATTTTTAATACATTTGCATAATGTAAATTTAATAGCAAAAACACTATGGCAGTAGTACCTTATAAAGACAATAGCGACAGCAAACGTGTGCAAGTAGAAACCATGTTTGATAACATTGCACCCAAATACGATTTTTTAAACCATACACTATCCGCAGGTATAGATGTACTATGGCGACGCAAAGCAATAAAAATATTACAAGCCAAAAACCCAAAAACAATATTGGACATAGCCACAGGCACTGCCGACTTTGCTATTGAAGCCATTGCGCTAAACCCTGACAAAATTATTGGTGTAGATATTTCGGAAGGAATGTTAGCCATTGGCAGAAAAAAAATAGAAAAAAAAAACTTACAACAACGCATTGTATTACAAAACGGCGATTGCGAAAAACTGGACTTTGCCAACAATAGTTTTGATGCCATAACTTGCTCTTTTGGCGTGCGCAATTTTGAACACTTACAACTGGGCTTAGCCGAAATGCTACGCATACTTAAACCCAACGGAACACTAGTTATTATTGAGTTTGCACAACCAGAAAAGTTTCCAATAAAGCAAGTATATAATTTTTATTTTAAGCGCATATTGCCAGTTATAGGCAAGTTAATATCTAAAGATACTGCTGCATATACTTACCTGCCCGATAGCGTAAAAGCCTTTCCCTACGGTGCAGAGTTTGTAGGTATATTATCATCATTGGGTTATACCAACTGTAAAGCAATATCTCTAACGTTTGGCGTAGCCAATATTTACACGGCATCAAAATAAAATATTTGTAGCACAATTGCGTTAATACCTAATGAAAAAACATATTTTAGTTCTCGCAATTATTGGCATATTGATAAGTGTTAATAGTACGTATGCTCAAAAACAAAAAATACTTAATTATCCAAAATACGATAAGCGAAAAATACATTTTGGTTTTGCGTTTATGCTCAACTATCAAGATTTTTCGGTTAACCATTTTGGCAATGCACAAATAGGCGATACTTTACTAAACGTAACTGCCACTGCTACTCCAGGCTTTAGTTTTAATATAGTGAGTGATTTTGCTTTGGGCGAATATACCAATATTCGTTTTTTACCAGGTTTGAGTTTGTGTAGTCGCCAACTTAATTTTACCTATTACAGTTATTTTAAAGGGGCTAATTACACTGAAACTAAAAATGTAGAATCTACCTTATTGATGTTTCCTGTATTGGTAAAATACAAATCGCGACGCTTAAATAATTTTAGAGCTTATGCTATAGGCGGTGGCGAGTACGATTATGATTTACTATCGGCACGTGGTCTTAAAAAATCGTCCGCTACTGATATTGTTCGTCTAAAGCCCCATCAATACAGTACTACATTAGGTTTTGGGTTTGATTTTTACACAAATTATTTTAAGTTTTCGCCAGAGTTTAGATACGGTATTGGGCTTAATGATATACAAATACACGACGGCAATATTTACTCCAACGCATTAAACGGACTTAGAGGCAAGTACTGGATGGTATCCGTTTATTTTGAATAATTTGCACACATTACATATACTAATTTTACATTTATGATTAAAGAACTAACGTTAACAGTAGCGCCCGAAGTAGCGCACACGACCGAAAATTTACACAATTATATAGCCGTTACCGAAGGCATAGAACTTAATAGTATAAACGGAGTGCGTGTGCTTAAAAAATCGTTAGATGCACGCCGTAGCAAGTTACTTGTAAACATAAAGTGCGAAGTGTATGTAAATGAACCAATGCCTGAGCAATCCACCGAGTACGTAAGTTATACCAACGTAAGCAATGGTGCACCTGTACACATTATTGGTTGCGGTCCTGCCGGAATGTTTGCTGCACTAAAATGTATAGAGTTAGGAAAAAAACCAATAATTATAGAACGTGGTAAAAACGTTCAAGACCGCCGTAGAGATTTAGCCGCGATAAATCGTAATCAAGACGTAAACACCAACAGTAATTATTGTTTTGGCGAAGGCGGTGCAGGTACATACAGCGATGGTAAATTATACACACGCTCAGGCAAACGTGGGAGCATAGATAAAATATTACAAGTATTGGTACAACACGGTGCTGACGCAAACATAATGGTAGATGCACACCCACACATTGGCACAAACAAATTACCCAAAATAATAGCAGATATGCGCCAAACTATTTTGGATTGCGGAGGCGAAATTTTGTTTAATACTAAACTAATAGATTTTAAAATAGCTAAAGATAAAATAACGACTCTAATCTTAGAGGACACGGGTACTAAAACACAGACTGATGTAAACATACACCAAGTACTATTGGCAACAGGGCACTCGGCAAGAGATATTTTTGAATTATTAGATAAACGAAATATTACGATAGAAGCAAAAACCTACGCACTAGGCGTACGTGTAGAACACCCACAACGCATAATAGATAAACGGCAATACCACTGCACTAGCAACGAACAACTTGATGAAGTGCGCCAATACTTAGGCCCTGCTGCATACAGTTGGGTAGAGCAAGTGCAAGGCGTGGGCGTATATAGTTTTTGTATGTGTCCAGGAGGAATTATAGCACCTTGTGCTACCGATGGCGATGATATTGTAACCAATGGTTGGAGTCCGAGCAAGCGAGATAATCCGTATGCTAACTCGGGTATTGTTACTACAATAAGCGAAGCACAATACAAACAATTTGAAAGCCACGGTGCATTAGCCGCACTACGCTACCAGCAGTGGGTAGAGCAACGTTGCTTTGATGTAGCAGGTAAATCGCAAATAGCACCAGCACAGCGTTTGGTTGATTTTTGTAATAATAAAATATCTAATTCCTTGCCCGAATGTTCGTATCAACCAGGTTTAAAAAGTATGGATATGCGTGAAGCATTGCCCCGTTATATTGTTCAAAATTTACAACAAGGCTTTAAGCAATATGCTAAAAAAATGCCCGACTATTATACCAACGAAGCACTTATAGTAGCGCCCGAATCGCGCACGTCATCGCCAGTACGCATACCGCGCGACAAAGAAAAATATCATCACACGAGCATTACCAATTTGTTTCCGTGCGGCGAGGGTGCAGGCTTTGCCGGAGGTATAGTAAGTGCCGCTATTGATGGCGAAAATTGCGTAATGGCAATGGTGTTTTAGTAAATAAATGGCTTATTATTATTAATTTTTTGTAGTTCGTTATTCAAACATCTATTTATCTACAAATAAATAATCAATAATATAGTTTACATTTGCACGAATATTCAATACTAAATATTCACTACTCATGAATTCAAATTCAAAATTTGTTGGCGAAGGACTTACCTACGACGACGTGCTATTGGTACCTGCCTACTCTGAAGTGTTGCCCCGAGATACCAACATCTCTACTCAATTTTCTCGTAACATAAGGTTAAACACACCCATAGTTTCGGCGGCCATGGATACAGTAACAGAGTACCAATTAGCTATAGCCATAGCGCAAGAGGGAGGAATAGGAGTATTACATAAAAACATGACTATAGCACAGCAGGCAGAGCAAGTGCGCAAAGTAAAACGTAGCGAAAATGGTATGATACAAGACCCTATAACAGTGCGCGAAGATGCCACTGTAGGGAGTGTATTTGAATTAATGAAAGAGTATAAAATAGGCGGTATACCTGTTGTAAATGGCGATAATGTTTTAGTAGGAATTATTACCAATAGAGATTTGCGTTTTGAAAAAAACTTAACTCAAAAAGTAAGTGCTATAATGACAAGTACCAATATTATAAAAACAGAATTAGGCACCGATTTAAAAAAAGCCGAAGATATATTACAAGAAAATAAAATTGAAAAATTACCCGTAGTAGATGCCGATGGTAAACTAATAGGACTAATTACTTACAAAGATATTTTAAAAAGCCGCATACGCCCCAACGCCTGTAAAGACGAACGCGGACGCTTACGTGTAGCGGCTGCAGTGGGTGTTACCCACGACACAATGCAACGTATAGACGCACTAGTAAAAGCAGGCGTAGATGCCATAATAATAGATACTGCACACGGACATAGCAAAGGCGTAATACTTACACTAAAAGAAGCCAAAGCAGCATATCCAAAATTAGAAATAATAGTAGGAAACATAGCTACAGGTGCTGCTGCTAAGGCATTAATAGATGCTGGGGCAGATGGTGTAAAAGTAGGTATAGGACCAGGGTCTATATGCACCACACGTATAATAGCAGGAGTTGGCGTACCTCAACTATGGGCTATAATGGACGTGTATGCTGCCACTAAAGGAACTGGAGTACCCATAATTGCTGACGGTGGCGTACGATTTACTGGTGATATTGTAAAAGCATTAGCCGCAGGAGCGGATAGTGTAATGGCTGGAAGTTTATTTGCAGGCGTAGAAGAAAGCCCAAGCGAAACTATCATATTTGAAGGACGTAAATTTAAGCAATACCGTGGTATGGGCTCATTAGAGGCTATGCAATTAGGCAGTAAAGATCGCTATTTTCAAGATGCAGAAGATGATATAAAAAAATTAGTACCCGAAGGTATTAGTGGGCGTGTGCCATACAAAGGTACGCTTGCCGAAAATATGTATCAGTACATTGGGGGCTTGCGTGCGGGTATGGGCTATGTAGGTGCTGCTACTATTGAATTGTTAAAAGAAGCTAAGTTTATACGCATAACATCGGCTGGCATTAAAGAAAGTCACCCCCACGATGTTATTATTACACGCGAAGCTCCAAACTATAGCCGATAATATTTATTTGATTTACTAAGTATTCTTATGCACGATATTTCATTATTCTTTGAACCAATAGTTATTACTGCCCAATACGACCAGCAGGCATCTACCTTAGGCAATAAAATTATAAAACATACGCAAAAATTTCCTAATGTTGAACGTAATAGTATTGTTCTGTTTGGTGTGTGCGAAGATAGAGGTAGTTCCAAACCCGAACTACATTGTGCACAATCGCCCAATAATATTCGAGATGAACTCTACAAACTATACCATCATTTTGGTGCAGCCCATATATACGACCTAGGTAATATACGTGCAGGCGCAACTGCTACTGATACCTATTTTGCTATGTCGCAGGTAATACAAGAATTAATAAAAATAAATTGTGTGCCTATTATTATAGGTGGTACCCAAGACCTTACTTACGCTAATTACTTAGCTTACAAAGCATTGGAGCAAGTAGTAAATATTGTAACTATTGATTCTAAATTTGATTTGGGTAAAGATACAGATGACCTAATGGAGCATTCGTACTTGAGTAAAATAGTAATGCACCAACCTAACTTTTTATTTAATTATAGTAACATAGGCTACCAATCTTTCTTAAATAGTACGGAGGATATTTCGTTAATGCAAAAGTTATATTTTGATATTTACAGAGTAGGTGTTATACAAAAAAACATGGAGGAAGCCGAACCTATATTGCGCAATGCCGATATAGTTTCGTTTGATATGAATGCCATACGCCGTAGTGAAGCATCTGCGGGCAATGCCACGTCGCCCAATGGTTTTAACGGACAAGAAGGCTGTCAGCTGGCACGTTATGCAGGTGCAAGCGATAAAGTATCGTCGTTTGGTATATATAATATTTCGCCAGTGCTAGATGTAGATAACAGTACGGCAGCACTTGCGGCACAAATAATTTGGTTTTTTATAGATGGGGTGGGTATTCGCAAAAATGAAATACCAAGCCCTACCAACGCTAACTTTGTGCGTTACCACGTTACTATAGAAGAAGGAAATCATCAACTTGAATTTTATAAAAGTAAACTTTCGGAAAAATGGTGGATGGCTGTGCCTTACCCGCCCGATAAGCGTTTGAAATTTGAACGTCATACAAATGTACCCTGTTCGTATAACGATTATATACAAGCCACACACAACGAACTACCCAACAAATGGTGGGAAACCTACCAAAAATTATTTTAAGCAAAATGCAAACTACCAATGTTATAACACTTGCTATTGAATCGTCGTGTGATGATACCAGTTGCGCTGTATTGATTAATAATAGGGTATTAAGCAACGTAGTTACCAACCAAGAAATACATAATTTGTATGGTGGTGTAGTACCAGAATTAGCATCGCGTGCGCACCAACAAAACATAGTGCCTGCTGTAGATGCTGCGTTAAAAAAAGCAAACATGAGTTTACACGATGTTACGTACGTAGCATATACCAACGGTCCTGGCTTAATGGGGTCGTTATTGGTAGGTGCAAGCTTTGCTAAAGGCTTGGCACTGGCACTTAACAAACCTTTGGTAGAAGTAAACCACATGCAAGGGCATTATATGGCACATTTTATAGCAACAGAAAGCTCTACAAGCATTCCACCGTTTCCGTTTTTATGCCTTACAGTATCTGGTGGACATACGCAAATATTATTAATTAAAAACCACTTTGAGGTAATTATACTTGGCGAAACCCTAGATGATGCTGCAGGAGAAGCATTTGATAAAGTAGCCAAAACTCTCCAACTCCCCTACCCTGGTGGTCCATTAGTAGATAAATATGCACAGCAAGGAAACCCCAAAGCCCACATATTTGCTAAGCCTAAAGTAGACGGTCATAATTTTAGTTTTAGTGGTTTTAAAACTTCGGTTCTTAACTACATCAACAAACAAAAACAAACTGATGCCGATTTTGTAACCAATAATATGGCAGATATTTGTGCTAGCGCACAACACACTATTATAAGTATGCTTATGAAAAACGTATTGGCGTGCGCCAACGAGTATAACATAAAACACATAGCATTAGCTGGTGGTGTAGCGGCCAATAGCCAATTGCGCAAAGAAATAACTGCCCTGCAACAACATGGCTATACTACCTACATTCCTGCATTTGAATATTGTACTGATAATGCCGCAATGATAGGGATTACCGCATATTACAAATATTTAAACAATGATTTGGGTACTCAACAAGCCTGTCCGCAACCACGTATGGCATTGTAGTACATATTTAGTATATTGCTAAAAAAAATAAATATCATGTTTGAGAAATTAAAATACCTATACCGTGCCAATAAATACAAGCACTCTAGCGACAGCGAAGAAATAAATTATCTAATAAAACACATATTTAAAGGGGAAACCGTAATGGATATTGGCTGCCACAAAGGTGCGTATTTACACTGGTTGCAACAGCGCGTGGGCATTAAAGGAAAAGTTATCGCTTTTGAGCCACAACCCTCGTTACATAGCTATTTGCACAATATTATAAGCAATATACAAAACTATACTAATGTACAATTGCACCCTTATGCCTTATCTAACAAACATGGAAAGCTAAATTTTTTTGTGCCTAAAGGTAAAACTAACACATCGCCTGGGGCTAGCTTAAACACTCAAAAAAACGAACAAGAGGATTGCAACACATTACAAGTTGAGGTGCGTTGTGTTGATGATTTTATAACCGATGTTACCAACAAATTAAGTTTTATTAAAATAGATGTAGAAGGGCACGAATTAGAGTTGTTGCAAGGTGCACACGCCACTATAAGCAAATATCATCCCATAGTGTTAATAGAGTTAGAAGCTCGCCATTGCAGCAAAAAACGTGTAACGGAGGTGTTTAATTTAATACTGCAATATGGTTATAATGGTTTTTTTTTTAACGGACATGATATGTTGCCTATAGCCGAATTTAATTTTGATACACACCAAAAACAAACAGGAAATAGATACTGGGCAAATGCTGATTATTGCAATAATTTTGTATTTGAACCAATTAAAAAAATGATGTAATACCCATGCTAAACCGAAACGTAACCGAAGTGCGCATAGACACTTATTTATGGGCAATACGCTTGTACAAAACACGTACACAAGCTGCCGAAGCCATAAAAGGAGGCAAAATAAAAGTAGGCGCCGATAATGTAAAACCAGCACGCATGGTTAAGGTTGGCGATGCCTACACGCTAACTACCGATGATGGCGAGAAAAAAACAATAGAAGTAACTGCACTTATAGATAAGCGACAATCGTATGAAATAGCATTACTACATTACAAAGACACTACGCCTGTGCTTACCAAAGAGCAAAAACTAAGTAAAGCATTTTTTAACTCCAACATAACCCGCGACCGTGGTACTGGACGGCCTACCAAAAAAGACCGCCGAGATATTAACGATATAGGTATGGAAGACGACGATAATTAAACTAGTTAGGGTATTGTTTTTTTAATTATTTTTAAGAATTAAATAATAAATAATTTAAAAATGAATACAAACAAACTGCTTACTTATTTGCTAGTAGTGTTAGGCTACACAGCAATGAATATAAGTGTTAATGCGCAAACTACCGATAATTGGGCAAACAAAATGCCTAAAAATCAGCTATTTATTGAAAACAAAGGTCAGTTCGTATTGCCTGCATATCTTAAACAACAATCATTATTCACATTAGATTACGGTAAATTAAAAATACACGTCACCTCCAAAGGACTTGTGTACCAAGTGTTAAGTGAGAAAGTAAAAACGAACGAAGAGCGTGAAAAATTAGAGCGAGCTATGCGCAAAGCCGGTAAATCTCACCTAGAGATAGAAGCTGCAGAACACAAAGTGGATATTACGCAAGAGTTTATACAAATGAATTTTGAAAACGCCTCTACTACCACGCAAGTAGAAGTGAAAGATAAAAATACTGATTATTTTAGCTACTCATTCCGTAACGCTAAAGGTGGAGAAGAACACATTAACAATATTAATGGTTACAAAGTAATTACGTTTAAAAACATATACCCTAACATAGATTTAGAATACACTGCACATGTAACCGATGGCTTAAAATACGCATTTATAGTTAATGTTGGCGGAGATGTGAGTTCTATAAAAATGAATTATAACAGCACTAATATTTTGCTCAAAAACAATAACGTAATTATAAATACATTATTGGGTAAAATAATAGACCATGCGCCTAAAACGTTTTATGCTAATGAAACTCAAAACACAATTGCATCAAAATTTATAAAAGCTGGCAATACCGTTAGTTTTGATGTAGCTCCTTACAACCATAGTAAAACCATGGTAATAGACCCCTGGACACAAACACCTGCTATAAACAATTCGCAAGCAGTATGGGAAGTAGAACGTGATGGACTGGGCAATGTTTATATAATAGGTGGAGACAGCCCTATGAAATTAATTAAATACAATAATGCAGGTTTGTTGCAGTGGACTTATGTAACCCCTTACGATACAGCTGGAGGTTGGTTAGGTACATTAGCTACAGACTTAGCAGGTAATAGCTATGTTACAAATGGTACTGATGCCTCTATTACAAAAGTAGATAATGGAGGAAGTGTTTTATGGAGTAAATCAGAAACATTGAAGGAATATTGGAGCATTGCATTTAACTGCGATCAAACCAAAATAATAGTGGGAGGGTCTAAATTAACAGGATTAACAAATGTTGAACCTGCAGTATTTGATATTAACACAAGTAATGGAAACATTTTAGCTACCAAAATACCCACTGGAGCAGGAAGTTTATCAAGCTTTCCACCAAATATTCATGAAGTAAGAGCTATATGTGCTTCTCCCTCTTCTAAATATTTTTACCTAACTCAAGATACCATTGGGATTTTTAGTGACGATTTTAATGCCTGTGGAGGTACTAGTAATGGTTCTATTGCAAAAATAGACCACACGTACAATTTTGGATATAAATGTGAAAATTATCGTAGCAAAGGCAATTCGGGTATATGCGCTATTAAAGCTAATAAAAAATTTGTGTATACACAAAATGGTGCTTTAGTTCATAAACGAGATTTAAATACAATGGCAATACTTGCTACTGCTACAATACCAGGAGGAGTTTCTTCAACTTCTGGTGGGAAAAAAATGGTGCAAAACAGTGGCTTAGACTTGGATACCTGCGGTAACGTATATGTTGGATCATCTACAGGCATCTCCAAATTTGATGCTAATTTAAATTTAATAACGAGCGTTACTACCACGTTTAAAGTATATGACGTGGCTGTGAGTACAGGCGGAAATGTAATAGCAGTAGGTGCTACAGGTAATTCCACAACAACCACAACTCGCAATGGTACTGTACAATCATTTAACATGGGTGCATGCTTTCCAATTAAATTGGAATGTTGCAACAGTACAGTATGTCCAGTACCTAATAAGTGTACAACCGACGCAACATTTCAACTAAATGCGTTACAAACTGGTGGTACATTTAGTGGCGGTGCTTATGTAACTGCTACAGGTATGTTTAATCCAGCAACGGCAGGTGTTGGCACTCATATTATTGTATATACATTACCTTGTGGTAGCGATACAATAAAAATAATTGTTAAAGCCTGCGCATCGTTAGTAGTATGTAAAAATAGCAATGGTTCGCTTCAAGTAACTGGCGGTACAAACCCTTACACGTGGGAAAAAATAGTACGCACCAAAGATTGTTCATCGGGCTTTTGTGTGTTTGATTGTACATTGCCTATGTGTACTACCTACGTTACTACTTACGTAAACATTAGCAACACCAACACCGCTACACCAACAGCAAGTACCGACAGTATTAGAGTAAAAGACAATGCCGGCAACGAACTATTAATATACAACCAAAGTATATTACCTGCATGTAGTGGTTGCGCACTGGTGGCCAATATTCAATCTAAAACAGATGCTACCTGCGGAGCAAACAATGGTAGTGCAACCGTAACTACTACAAGTGCTACCTATAGTTGGAATACCACACCAGTACAAACATCACAAACTGCTACCGCCCTATCGGCGGGCACTTATATATGTACCGTTACACAGGGCGGTTGTACTGATACCGCCAAAGTTACCATAGCAGCAAGTGCAAATATAATAGCCAACATTACCGCCCAAAGCCCTGCCACCTGCGGAGCAAACAACGGTACTGCAGTAGTTACTTACATTGCAGGGGCTACGTATAGTTGGAATACTACACCAGTTCAAACTAATGATACTGCAACAAATTTAGCCGCTGGCACTTATATATGTACCGTTGCACAAGGCAGTTGTACTGATACTGCCAAGGTTACCATAGTTGCAAGTGCTACACTTGTAGCAAGTGCAACAAGTGTAAATGCTTCGTGTGGAAATGCCAATGGTAGCGCCACTGTAGATATTACTGGTGTTACCTATAGTTGGAACACAAGCCCAGTACAAACTACACAAACCATAACAGGGCTTAATGCAGGCACATATATATGCACCGTAAGCCAAGGTGCATGTACTGATACTGCACAAGTAACAATTACCAACAATGCCAATATGGTTATAACCATTACTGGGGACACTACTATATGTGCCAATGGCACTACTACACTTACTGCAAATGCTCCAAGTGCTACATCATACAGCTGGAATACAAGCCCTATGCAAACTACAGCGGCTATAACTGTTACACCAAGTGCCAGCACATTTTATACCGTTACGGCGAGCAATGGCACATGCTCAGGTACACAAACTATACACGTAAATGCTCTTAGTACAAGTAGTGCCTTTATACTTGGCGACACTTTAGTATGTTTAGGCGAACCTGTAGCATTAACAGCAAGCACAGGTACAAGTTATGCGTGGACGCCAAGTGGTGCTACAGCACAATCAATAGTTTTTGTGGCTAATGTACCTGCTACGTTCACAGTAGTAGTAACCAATGCTACTGCACCAGCTGCCTGCCAAACATCTACCGCAACCATTAATATAAAAATATATCCGTATAGCAGTACTATAAACGCAGGAGCCGACCAAACCGTAAGCATAGGACAACCCGCTACATTAACCGCAACAGGTGCCACCAATGGTTATACATGGAACACTAACCAAACCACACCAAGTATAAATGTTACACCTACTAAAACTACAGTGTACACAGTAAAATCTACCGATACGTTTGGTTGTGTTACCGCAGATAGTGTGCGTGTAACGGTAGATTTAAACTGCGGCGATTTATTTATAGCTACTGCATTTTCGCCTAATGATGATGGCGCTAATGATATAGAATGTGTACTTGGAAGCTGTGTAACAGCTGTATCATGGGCTGTATACGACCGTTGGGGCGAAAAAGTGTTTGAGTCTAATGCAGTAACTGATTGCTGGAATGGAACGTATAAAGGTAAACCGCTCAACACAGGCGTATATGTATATAAACTTAGCGCAACGCTCCGAAGTGGCGAAACAGTAAGCAAAAATGGTAACATTACACTTACACGATAATATAATCTTATAGCAAAACAGAATAATGAAACACCTAATAATAGTTGTAAGTATAATATCGTTGAGCGTGTATAAAGTAAGTGCGCAAGACATACATTTTTCGCAAATGCAATATGCACCTATTACACTTAATCCAGCATTAGCTGGGGCAAGCCACGATATGCAAGCTATACTTAATTACAAAACACAATGGAAAAGCGTGGCAACACCCTACAATACTATTAATGCTTCGTATGATATGCGCTTTAAAAAAAGCAGAAGTGGTTACTTAGCATCGGGCATTAGTGTGTATAATGATAATGCAGGGGATGCACATTTATCAACTACTACTATTACTATACCTATTGCATACCATTTACGTATTGACAAAAAAAGTACAGTTGGTGGTGCACTGTATGTGAGTGCTGGGCAACGTAGTATAAATACTAGCAACTTACAATGGGCAAGCCAATACAATGGTAATGCATACGATGCTTCGTTGCAATCAAATGAAACATTTGCTACTACTAAAATGACATTTTTTGATGTAGGTGCAGGTGCAGTATATAACTATGGTGTAGGCGAAAAAAATATGACAGGGAACAATCAAAAAAGCCTAACTGCGGGAGTTGCCGCTTATCATGTAAATACACCCAAGCAAACATTTGTTGGCGCTGCACAAGACGATAAATTAAAAATGCGTATTGCGGCTTTTGCTACAGGCACAATAGGTTTGCCTCAAAGTAACATCGCATTTAATCCTGCTATTTATTATAATCGCCAAGGTAAAGCACAAGAATTATTATTAGGTTCCTACATAAAATACGCTATTAAAGACGCATCGCAACATACAGGATTGGTTCAATCATCATCAGCTTCGTTAGGTGTTTTTTATCGTAATAAAGATGCGGTAATAGTAAAGGGAATGTACGAATATGCTAACTATGCAGGAGGCGTAGCGTATGATTTTAATACGTCGAGTCTTACGAAAGTATCAAAGAGCCGTGGAGGTTTTGAGTTGTTTATTCGCTACTATTTAGATAGTAACAAACGAAGAATTAAAACTGCATAATTTTATACTTAGTAATTATAATAATTTACTGACGTATTTTTGGTAGAGGTAATAATTGGTTTGAATCGTAATTTTTAATTAGTAATTAATTTATAAGTGCATCATAAAAAAAAAGTTTTATTATTTATAGATTGGTATGAACCTGCAGTTAAAGCTGGTGGTCCCGTACGATCTATAATTAATATGGTAGCTCTTACACATACACACATACACTACTATATTGTATGTGGAGATAGAGATTTGGGTGATACAATACCATACCCAAATATTGAGTTAAATACCTGGATTGAAAAGCAACACTGTACCGTTATTTATTTAGATAAGGCGCATCAAAACAAAAAAAAATACGCTCAATTTATAACCGAATTTGCACCCGATAGTGTATATATTAACGGCTTATTTTCGTTGCCTTTTTCTGTACTACCCCTTTTGGTGGCACAACAATTAAATGTGGAGAAAATATTAATAGCACCTCGTGGAATGCTGGGGAGTGGTGCTTTGGAACTAAAGTGGATAAAGAAAAGATTATTTTTGTGGTGCATGAATTTGCTTACCAAATATGCTTATGTGCAATGGCATGCAACATCAACCGAAGAGGCTAAAGAGGTACAACAAAACATCCCCTATGCAAGTCTTATACATACTATATCTAACATTACGCTAGCACCTCCAAATGTTGCCGTAGCGCATAAAAACACCAACGAATTGCGCTTGTTATTTATTTCTCGCATTTCTATTAAAAAAAACTTAGCGCAAGCCATAGCTATAGCACAGCAATGTATAGCACAAGGCACTAACGTAAGCCTAGATATATATGGACCTGTAGAAGATATAGCTTATTGGAATAGTACTCAAAACACAATTACATATACGCACAATATACAATACAAAGGCGTTTTACAACCACACGAATTTGAGGCTACTTTTCCTAATTATCACGCACTATTATTTCCTACACAGCACGAAAACTATGGGCATGTAATAGCCGAAGCCCTTTCGTATAGCTTGCCAGTGCTAATATCCGACCAAACTCCATGGCGCAACCTAGCACAACATAAAGCAGGTATGGATATTTCTTTAGGCAATACAGACGCGTTTGTAAAACAAATAACTGCATTTTATACTATGAACAATGCACAGTTTAATGAGTGGCAGCAAGGTGCGCAACTACATTTTACAAACACAATAAACACTACGCAACTAAAAAACGAATACCTACATTTGTTTAATTAATTATAATTAACACGTGTTACATATGCACACCCACTCTATTTTATTTATTGATTCGTGCCACCCACAATTAGCGCAAGCCCTTACTACTATTGGCGTGCACTGTGATTATGATTATACATCATCTAAAGAGGAAATTATAGCTAAACTATCTCACTACACAGGCTTAGTTATACGTAGTAGATTTAAGTTAGATGCTGATTTTTTGAAACATTGCACCCCGTTCTCGCAAGTGTTAAGCCCTTCAGCGTCACTTGTGAGTGTATATAGTAGAAGTTTGCAACTTCGTTAGCCATTATTAACATTACTCTTTTATTTTAAAACGAAGTTATAAACTTCTCTATATAAAAGTTCCAAGTGACGCTATTACTCCGTTCCTCTCCGTAATAACTTAACACTTGAAACAGCACCACCAACTACTTAACCGTTGGAACACTTGCGAGCAATGTCATTAAGTTAAGCTATAAACAATTGATTACTAATAACTTATTTATGTTTAGTTAATTATTTTTTATTAATATAATTTGCTTTGGTAAAAAACCATGGCGAGCAAAACAATCAATTATTTTTTAGAATTAAGTACCACTTTTATTAATTTACCTTCAACAAAAGTTATGTTTAGAATGAGTTCAACACATTTTACGCGCAACAAAA
>JACMRI010000059.1 GCA_014376525.1 Bacteroidia bacterium
ACTACGCTTTGGGCACAAGAATCAATAGGAGTATCATGCATATCTCCACGTACTAAAGTTAAAGTAAACATTACACAAGTAACTGTTGCTTTAAATCCAATAAACGTTACATGTAATGGAGGTAGTACAGGTTCATTTACCTTAGGTACAATTACTTGCGGTACAGCACCTTTTAGTTACTCGGTTAATAGTGGAGCATTTGGCCCAATACCTACTAATTTAGTAGCGGGTTCTTACAGCATTGTGGCAAAAGATGCTACTTCACTTGTAAGTGGACCTATAAGTCTTACTATTACACAACCAATGTGGACAATAAATAACCCTACAGCAACTAACGTTGTAGTGTGTGAAGGTGCTACAATGGCCACTCTTGCAGGAAGTGCTAACTTAAGCACCATGGTTACAGGTAGTCAAGTACTTACATTTGGCTTAGCTGGCCAGCCTACTGAACTTAGTTCAGGTACAGTACCTCTTAGCCCTTCGGTAACACCAAACATAATAAGTACGGCCACATTAAGTGCTTTACCTGCTGGTGCAATTATAACAAGTGTTAAATTATCAATGCCTACCATTAGTGCACAGGGAAGTTCTTGGGCTAGCGATGTACGCTTAGGGTTATCGGGTGCTATATCTGCCGATTACGTAAAAGATTCATTAGCTGGAAATACAGCAACAACATTTAATTACAAAAAATATTTAACGCCAACAGCGAGTGTTGTTGCTGGTGGAACTGTAAATTTAAGTTATTATGATTATTTTGATGACAACTTAGGTACTGCCGAAAGCATTTTCCCAACAGGTGCAAGTGTAGCAACACTTACAGTTAATTACAGTTACAACGCACCTGCAAACGTTACTTGGTGGGATTCATCATTGGGCGGTGCTTTATTAGTGGCAAACGATACATTAAATGCAGTAGGCACAACAGTATTACCAAATACATTGACATCTGGTGTATATAATTTTTATGCACAGGCTGATAACGCAAGTTGTTTTGCACCAGCACGTACATTAACTACAGTTACTGTTAATGCTAAGGCTACTACACCAATAGTTACAGCAGGTGGCGCCACTACATTTTGTGCTGGCGATTCAGTACAATTAACATCAAGCGTAACCTTATTAAACACTTGGAGTAACGCAGCTACAACAGCAGTTATCAAAGTTACTACATCAAATACCTATTACACAATAGCTAATAATGCTAATGGTTGTGCTTCGGATACATCAAACAAAATAACAGTTGTTGTAAACGCATTGCCTTCAACACCAATAGTTACCTCTACTGCAAACGTAATCACGTGTAATACACCATCAGTAACCTTAAAAACTACCAACTATTCTACAGGCTTAGTTTGGAGCAATGCAGCTACTACTGACAGTTTAGTACTTACAAGCGCAGGAACATTTAGTGCTACACATACAGACGTAAATGGTTGTAAAAGTGCGGTGTCTAACTCATTGGTAATAACAGACAGTTTAAATTCAAACTTTACACTTAACGCAGCTTCACCTAACGATAGTATTTGTTTAGGAAGCTCAACTGCATTATCAGTTACTGGTATAGCAGGAGGTTTAACGTATACGTGGACACCATCGGCTACACTTAATGCTAGTACAGGTACAAGTGTAATAGCTACTCCTACAGTACCAACAACTTACTCAGTAAAGTCTGATAATGGTGTGGCCTGCACTACTACTAAAACAATAACTATTGTACCAATAATACTTCCAATAGTAGCTGTAGCGGGAGACTCTGCAATATGCGCAGGTTTATCAACTACGCTTACTGCATCGGGTGCAAATAATTATACTTGGACAAGTGGCCCTGCAACAGCAACTAATACTGTAATGCCAACAACATTGACTACTTACCAAGTAATAGGTACCAATGCATTTGGTTGTGCTGATACAGCATTGTTTATGGTTAATGTAAACGCATTACCAGTAGCACCAATAGTTTCTGCTACATCGCCCGAAATTAACTGTATAGTTACATCTGTAACATTATCAGCTAGTAATTATACCACAGGTTTAACTTGGAGTAATGGCGATACTACAACCACATCTACTATCTTGGTAGCAGGTTCATTTACAGCTATTAATACAGATGCTAAGGGTTGTGTGAGTGTAAATTCAAATGTAGTAACAATTGCAAATAATACAGGAATTGTATTTACAGTAAATAATCCAACACCTAGTGATAGTGTGTGTATAGGAGCAAGTGTAGGCTTAGGTGTTACGGGTGCAGGTTTAACCTACACATGGAGCCCTTCAGGTACACTAAGCTCGAGTACAGGCGCAAACGTAGTGGCAACCGCAACAACAGGTACTACTACTTACTCCGTAGTTGCTAATAATGGTGCGGGCTGTACATCAACTAAAACAGTAACAATAACTGGCGTGCCTAATGCAATAGTTACAGCTACAGCAGCAAGCCCAGTTGTAACAGTTACAAGCGGTAATATATCTAATTCAATAACTGTAACAGGTGCTACAACGTTTAACTTTACATCATCAGTAACAGGAGTGGCTACACACACAATGGTTGCAGGCACTGCACTTACTACTTCTATTAACGATTCATTAGGAGCAACCACAATTGGTAGTGGTACTGTTGATTATGTTATTACAGGTTACAATGTTATTGGTTGCCCATCGGCTCCAGTTATGGTTACTGTAAATATATCATCTGTTGTTGCTTTGGCTAATAAAACAATAGATGCTAACCTAAACATTTATCCTAACCCTACTGCTAACATATTAAACATAGTAGTAAAAGCTAACACATTAAGTGTAACAATGTTTGATGCAACTGGTAAAATAGTAAAGCAAGCTAATGTAAATGCTAACTCAACACAATTAACAGTAAGTGACTTAACAAGTGGTGCATATTCGTTAAGAATAACTACTGAAGCAGGCACTACGGTTAAAAAAATAATTGTTACTAAAGAATAATTAACTAATCTATAAAAAATGCAAAGGACTTTGTTGCAAGACAAAGTCCTTTTTATTATGTATAATGTATCAGGAATAGGAAGCATTTAATCCATTGTAAATGACAACTCTGGTATTACTCGTGAACTAGCACGAAATACATACGGGCACAATAGTGTTTTGGGAAATAATTTGCTTGTCATCTAAAAATAGCACAAGAACCATCTATTTATTATTTTTTAACTTATCCATACGCTAGTTGAGAAAGAAGTGCTAACGAAAATTTTAACGAATAAATAGGTCAATATTTACCTTAAAAACATTACTTTGATTTGATAACCAAAAAACAATAAACTGTGTAATAAACCAACTAAAAAAAGATTTAAAAAAAGACTGAATTTTTTATCCCCTCACGAAAAAAAACTAAAACTTAAAAATGTAGCGTAGTTTTGCATTTATGTCTTTAATCAACTGTATATTTACAAAATAACTGATACAGCAAATTATACATATATGACAACTCCTACATTTGCTTTAAAACAATATGCTAAGCAATTAGGTTTTGATTATGTAGGTATAAGTAAAGCCGAATATTTGCATGAGCAAGCTCCTCGATTAGAAGCGTGGTTAAAAGCACAAATGCACGGCGAAATGCAGTACATGGAAAACCACTTTGATATGCGCCTCGACCCTCGTATATTAGTACCTGGTGCCAAATCAGTAATTTCTTTGTTATACAACTATTATCCCGAAAATAAGCAAATAAACGACACCTACAAAATAAGTAAATATGCCTATGGCAACGATTATCACACGGTTATAAAAAATAAACTGTATGCTGTGTTAGATTATTTACAAAGCACAGTGTCCAAAGATATTGTAGCACGTGTATTTGTAGATAGTGCCCCTGTAATGGAAAAGGCTTGGGCAGTAAAATCGGGCTTGGGGTGGCAGGGTAAAAATGCTAATGTTATAAATCCTAAATCGGGCTCATTTTATTTTATAGCAGAAATTATATGCGATGTAACTTTTGAATACGATGGTGCTATAAAAGATTATTGTGGTACTTGCACACGTTGCATTGACGCTTGCCCTACACAAGCAATAGTTGCACCACAAGTAGTAGATGGCAGTAAATGTATAAGTTACTTTACTATTGAGTTAAAAAACGAAATGCCTTCGCATGTAAAAAACACATTTAACGATTGGGTGTTTGGCTGTGATATATGCCAAGATGTATGCCCTTGGAATAAATTTAGTAAGCCACATGCAGAACCATTGTTTAATACTAATACAGCAAAATTAAACCTAACCAAAAATGATTGGCAAGAACTTACCCACGATTTATTTAACGAATTATTTAAAAATAGTGCACTTAAACGTGCCAAATACACTGGCTTACAACGTAATATAGCTTTTATACAAACAGAAAAATAAACGCTTACACAGCTAGCATTTTTACAATATCTTGCGCTGCTATGTAACCGCTCGACCACGCAAACTGAAAATTAAATCCGCCCGTAATGCCATCAACATTAAGTACTTCGCCTGCAAAATATAAGTTAGGGTGTTGCTTACTACAAAATGTTTTAGTGTCCACTAAATCTATATTTACGCCACCTGCGGTTACAAATTCTTCTTTGTAAGTTGTTTTTCCGTTGGCGTTAAGCGTATAGGCACATAATGCTGTACTTAGTTTTTGGGCTTGTATTTTGCTTATGTTAGCATAATCTAAACGTTCGTTTATTTCACTTGCATCACACAAAAACTGCCACAGTCGTTTCGGAAATTGTGAATTGTTAAAATTAGGAATATTGGTATAAATATTTTTTTTGGGATTACTATTTTTTTGTTCCAATAGTAGCGCCAAAGCATCGTCAATGCTCAAATAATCTAGCCAATTAACTTGTACTGTATAGTTATAATTAAGTGCGCTAAGTGCCACGGCATCAAACGCAGATAGCTTTATAACTGCTGGGCCACTCAAGCCCCAATGCGTTATGAGTACTGGTCCAGTATAAGTAGTTTTGGTATTAAGTATGGTTACCGTTGCTTTGCTTACTGCCACGCCCATAAGCTGTGTTATAGCTTGCTTGGGTATGTTAAATGTAAATAGTGATGGTACTGGCTTAGCTACTGCATAGCCTAGTTGGCGTAACCAATGGTAGTTTTCATCTTTAGCATAACCGCCTGTTGCTAGTACTATTTTTTTGGTTTTAAGTATAGTTTCGTTTGCGTTGTGCAGGGTAGTTAGGCTTGTGTTTTTGGCTATGTTAATAGTAGTAACCTGTGTACTTAATTGTATTTCTACATTGGCTTTAGTTATTATTTTAAGCAAACAATCTATAATAGTTTCCGAGGTATTGGTGGTTGGAAACATTCTACCATCGGCTTCGGCGTGTAGTTCTATTCCCTGTTGTGCAAACCAATCAATGGTGTCGTAAGTGCTAAACCTACTAAACACGCTCATTAGGGCTTTATTACCACGAGGATAGTTTTTTATTAGTTCCTTATTTTCGTATTCGGCGTGGGTTACATTGCATCGTCCACCGCCCGATATTTTTACTTTGGCTAATAGTTTGTTTGATTTTTCTATTATTAACACTTTGGTTTTGGGAGCAAGCAAAACAATGTTAGCGGCAGTAAATATGCCACTTGCACCACCTCCAAGTATTATTACGTCGTACATATAAATTGTTGTTTTGTGGTAAAGATAAGTGCATTGTGTTATGTACAGTTAAATAAATTGTGTACAAGTAAAATCTTCTTACATTTATTAAACAAACTAACTGCATCAACACTATGAAAAAAATAATTTTACTCGCATTATTATTTTACATTTCGTCATCGCACGTACAAGCTCAAAGTTTATATTTCCCACCATTTACAGGTACTACGTGGGATACTCTATCTCCATCGTCTATTGGATATTGCGCACCGCGTATAGATTCGTTGTACGCTTATTTGCAAGCTAAAAACTCCAAATCATTCATCGTATTAAAAGATGGAAAGATAGTTTTAGAAAAATATTTTGGTACTTACACACAAGATTCATTGTGGTATTGGGCATCGGCAAGTAAGAGTTTGGCAAGTTTTATAACAGGTGTAGCGCAACAAAAAGGCTACATCAACATCAACAATAAAGTGTCGCAATACATTGGTAATGGCTGGACGAATGCACCGTTAGTCAAAGAAAATTTAATAACCGTAAAAAATTTAATAGAAATGACTTCAGGCTTAGATGATGCACCTGCAGGTCCTTGCTATAATGAAGATACTGCCAAAGCCTGTTTAATTTATAAGGTAGATGCAGGTAATCGTTGGGCATACCATACAGGTGCTTACCGAAAGGTGCAAGATGTAGTAAGTACTGCAGTTGGCTTGTCGTATAACGCAGTTACCAATAATTGGATAAAATCCAAAATAGGTATGAGCGGTACGTGGAGCAAACAAGTGTATTATAGCAGAGCAAGAGATATGGCACGTTTTGGATTACTAAACTTAAATAAAGGCATTTGGAAAACAGATACCTTATTGAAAGATACAGCATACTTTAAAGCAATGACAAACTCCTCACAAGCATTTAATGAAGCCTATGGTTACTTATGGTGGCTTAACGGTAAAGGGACTTGTATGGCACCTCAAAGCCAAATAGTATTTAACACCACCCTTATGAGTAATGCCCCTGCCGATATGTACTGTGCATTGGGTAAAAACGACCAAAAAATATACGTAGTGCCAAGCCAAAATATAGTAATAGTAAGGCAAGGTAATAGTGCAGGAGGCTTTAGTTTGGCTTCGTCAGCTTTTGATAATACCTTGTGGGATTATATTAATAAATTAAGTTGTACTAATAGTATTAACACTATTAGTGAAGCGCAAACAATACGCGTTTATCCTAATCCTTCGGCAGGAATAGTTATGATATATAGTGCTATAAACGAAACCGCTGTTATATATAACTACATAGGCGAAAAAGTAATGCAATTGCAATTAATAAAAGGCGAAAACACGCTTGATGTTGCACACTTAACCAATGGTATATATGTTATAAAAACCAACACTACAAGTACTAAATTTAGTGTTTCTAAGTAGCTTATTTGCTAATAAACAATGTGGTACAATTAAAATTTTGTGGTACTAAGAATAAACCTATTTTTACTGCCACATTACTAATGCAATCCAACTCATAAAGCGTTTAATTTTAATAAGAAAAAAAACTCAATACTAATGGAAGTAACTGCCCTTAAAGATTCGCACTTGGCACAAAACCCAGTGATATCGCAAATGATGCAAAACAATCACGAACAAATTGTGTTTTGCAACGATAACGAAACAGGCCTTAAAGCAATAATAGCAATACACAACACGGTACTTGGCCCAGCATTGGGCGGTACACGCATGTGGAACTATACCAACGAAATGGAAGCTATTACCGATGTGCTTCGTTTATCAAGAGGTATGACCTACAAATCATCGCTTGCGGGTTTAAACCTTGGTGGTGGCAAAGCAGTAATTATTGGCGATAGCAAAACACAAAAAAGCGAACCCTTAATGCGTCGTTTTGGTAAGTTTGTAAATAGCCTTGCAGGTAAATACATTACAGCCGAAGATGTAGGAATAAGTACACAAGATATGGTGTATGTAAAAATGGAAACCGACAGCGTTACGGGCATACCCGAAAGTATGGGCGGCAGTGGCGACCCAAGCCCTGTTACTGCATTTGGCGTGTATATGGGTATGAAAGCTTGTGCTAACAAACGTTGGGGTAACGATAGCCTTGCGGGTAAAAAAATAGCCGTGCAAGGTATTGGAAACGTTGGGCAAAATTTGGTTAAATACTTAACCAAAGAAGGTGCTAAAGTATATATTAATGATATTAACGAAGAGCGTTTACAAGCATTAAGCAAAGAAACTGGCGCAGAGGTAGTATTGGGCGATGCTATTTATGATATAGATATGGACATATACGCTCCATGTGCATTGGGTGCTACTATTAACGATGCTACACTTAGTCGTTTAAAATGTAGTATAATATCGGGCGCTGCTAATAACCAGTTGTTAGATGAAAACGTACATGGCTTAGCACTACTTGAAAAAGGATTGTTATACGCCCCAGATTTTATGATAAACGCAGGTGGAATTATAAACGTGTATAGCGAACTTACAGGCTACAACCGTGATAATGCAATGCGTCAGGCAGAAAACATATACAACACCACTCTTAAAATATTTGATGCAGCAACAGCACAAGGCATAACTACCCACGAAGCCGCCAAACGCATTGCTATTAAGCGTATTGACGATATTGCAAAGATAAGAGCAATACGTTAAATTTTTTTATACTACTTTATCAACTCTATTTCCCTGCTAACTATATGGTTAGTGGGGATTAACATATATAGGATAGAATGATTTTATAATTTGAAATTACTGTGCTGTATTACTTACCATTACCTAATTTATTTTGTGTTTGGTAATCCTCCTATTAACAATTTTTTGGTAATTGGATTTAATAAGAAACCTATATTACTCCCATTATTAACAATATTTTACCAACTAACCTTGCTAGTTATTTTGGCTAGTAATACTTATAATTACGCTGTTTTAGCTGTAAGTGAAACAAGGGGGTAATAAAAATTAAAAATAATCAGAGTGTTAAATACTGTTTTCAGGTAGGTGTTTTAAACAAATTTTTATTTGTAAAAATTAAATTTAAAATTGTGTACTTATATTTCAAATTAACACATCATCAAATTTTCAAATTAATTTAACTTATTCTTCTCCAATATTTAACGGCTACGTTTACTGGGCGTGTTTCTGTGTTTGTGTTACCCGAATTCATAGTGCCTACGCTTACGCTAACTGTATGTGCATGGTCGGGTAAGGTGTGCGCGTGGTCGGGGGCTGTGGTAGTTGGGCGTGTTTTAATCCAATGGCGATGTGCAAAATGTTCTACGTTGTGTGAGTGGCTACCGTCGACGCTTGTACCAAATGTATGATTGTGGTTACCTGCTATTGAAGTTGCAAATCCACCTCTTGAAATACCAGATGCACCTCCATCACTAAACTCTCCTCCCGAAGTTAATCCTGTACTTAGTTCGGCTGGTAAGGGATCAGAATAAAATACTCCTGCTGAATTTGAACCTTGTGTATGATCATGATTACCATCGGTAGTAGTAGTTCCGCTATGACTATGCGCACCATTTACAGTAGTTCCGCCTACTATATTATAATCTGTACCTGTGCTACCTGTAGCTCCGCTCCCACCCCACCAAAATCTACCATCGCTTAGTGTGTTGCCGTTTCCGTCTCCGTTATCACTTGTAAATACTCGTGAGTCATCTATGCTCCAGTTACCGCCCCAGTTGTGATTGTGCGTGCCTGCATTTGTTGTAGTTAGTGCACCGCTACCATTAGCAGTACCCGAACCATTGTGAGTATGATCTTGTACCCCATCAGTTTGTGTAGTACCCGTAAGTAAGCCTCCCGCACTTACGTTGGCATTGCCTCCTGTAGCACGTAGGAACTCTCCACTTTGTATATCGCTACTTACCCATACTGTGCAAGTGTATATGCTATTTGGGTCGGCTACGTTAGCCCATTGCACGTAAGACGAACCAATGGGAGGCGTATTTGTATTTTGCCAACAAGTACCATTAAATACTTCCATAGTACCCAATGTAGTATTGTAACGCATAGTACCTACTGGTGCACCTAAGGGCTGTTGCCCAGTAGTACCAGTAGGTACGGCTATACCATCGGTGGTGGCTACGTGCAGTGCTACTAATGGGGTAGTAGTATTTATACCTACATTACCCGTAGTATTACTTAAAGTTATATGCTCTATACTGTTGGTTACAATATGCAAATCGTTGGCATTAAGCGTACCTAATTTATTAGCGGCAGTAGCGTTGTTTCCTTTAGCTAGCCACGCTTGATTGGCTATGCTATCACTTATGGTTTGTAATATGTTTTGTCCGCCTACGTACAAACTATTAATATAGCCTACTCCTGCTGTTATTGTATCCGTTTTAATACTATGTGCATATAAGTAGTTTGTAAACATACTATCGGCACGTAGTAGTTTTATGTAGGCACTATCGCTTTTTATATAAGTAGCAAATATGTTTTTTATGTAAGCATTATCGGCACGTAGCAGCTTTATGTAGGCACTATCGCTTTTTATGTATTGTGTGGTGAGTAGTTTTATTAAAGCGCTATCGGCATTTATATAAGTAGCTATTAAATTAGTAATAACTGCATTATTTACAGTTAAATAATTGGCAAATAAGCTATCGGCTTTCAAAATATTTATAACCACAGTATCGCCACTATTAC
>JACMRI010000060.1 GCA_014376525.1 Bacteroidia bacterium
TAAGTATGGAAACAGCTATGTAACATCAGGTTATTATTTTTTAGAAAAATATTCTGTAGCTGGAGTATTATTAAATTCTCTAGATGTAATGGGAGGGTATGATCCAGGTTATTATGGAGACATGAGGAGTGATGAAAATGGAAAGTGTTTCTACAACAATATGACGGATGGAACTAGAGGTAATGCCACTGCAGTTGATTCCGCTGGAAATTGGTTATGGGACAGTCACGGAATACAAGAGTGTTGGCGTTTTGTACTTAATCAGTGTACTGGACAAGTTTTACCATTAGTAGGTGCTTATGCGGAAGGATTCGCTCTAATTAATACCATTACGGGTGCATTAAGTAATTACACTTCAAATTCGGGTAGCGGAAATATTAAAGATCCCCATGCAGGTGTTATTGATGTAAACGGAGATGTATATACAATAACTGACGGTAGTGGGCAAATAATAAACAAATATAGTCCTACCAATGTATTTTTAACTTCGTATACCTGTCCAGGGAGTTTTGGATATAGTGCTGGATATTATACTCGTCCATTGGCGTTAAACCAAGGAATTAATGCAATGAGTATGTTAGGAGATAATTTGTACATATATGATGGGGCTACTTTATTTAAAGTAAACAAAAATACGGGTACCACAGTGCAACAAATAACAATACCTAATGGAGTAAATAAACAAAATGGTGGTATTTATATAACTGGATGTGGAGATATATTTATAGGGTCTGGTAACGGGGTTTATATGTATGATATAAATTTTAATCAAGTAGATTTTAAAGCCACTACAGGTGCGGTATACGATATTGCATTTAATGCGTTTAATAATACTATTTCTGCTTGCGGTGTTGGACATGTTACTAGTTTAACATTTACAATACCCCCATGTGTATTCTCTAAAAGTGCTATTGTAAAAGCTGCTTGCGCTGGTACAAATGATGGCTACATAAAATTAAATGTAAAAGGTGGTGTACCTGGCTATAACTATGTATGGACCAAAAACGGTTCACCATTTGCTCCAACAACAGATAGTATAGGAGGTTTGGGTCCAGGTACTTATTTTTGTAGTTATACTGATAACCTATGCCCTATCAGTAATAAAGATACCATAACTATTGTTGTGCCAAGCATTGCTAATCCAGTATTAAATTTTACAACTAAAAACATAACGTGTTATAACAAAAACGATGGCGAAATTTTGGTTACTATAACTCCTTCACCAACTACATTCACCGTTCGGTGGAAGCCTATGGTTAATTCAAATGGAGATACCTTAAAAACATTGGCTATAAATAAATTAGACTCAGGCAAATATGTGTTAGAAATAAACGCCTCACAATGTATTGTAAGAGACTCTATAATTATTACTCAACCCGATAGTTTAATATTAAAGTCTATATCTAATATTTCACACTGTGCGAGTACAACCTCATTAGATGCTATAAGCGCTTTGGCTATTGGTGGAACGTTAGCATATACGTACAATTGGTTAGGAACGGGACTTAGCAACACTTCTGCACAAAGCACTGTAAATATAACTGGTGCTACCACAACTTTAAATATAAGTGTAGCTATAACTGATGCAAATGGTTGTAAAAGTGCATCGCAATCTATGAAATTAAATATTAATCCACTTCCACAAGTAACTTTCAGCACCACCTCCGTATGTTTTAACGCATCTACCACCTTTGCCGATGCTACTACTTTAGCAAGTGGAAGTATAAAAACATGGGCATGGATATTTGGTGGAACAGCAACATTACCAGTACCTACAAGCTCAGTACAAAATCCTATTTTTAACTATGATAAATGTAACAATATAGCCAACAATGCTACACTTATAGTTACAAGCGATAGCGGTTGTTTAGCCACCCTTACCAAACCAGTAATAGTGCATTGCTTGCCCGTGCCCAACTTTACATTTAGCAACGGTTGCGAAAAAGACGATAGAATAAAATTTTCCAACACCAGTGCCAATGGTGCAGGTACAGGCGGAATACTTATAAGCAAATGGCGCTTAGGGCTATCTCCCTTGCAAATATGGGCACTTAACCCATCTCAAATATATAATGCGCCTGGTAATTATAACATTAATCTAAGTATAACCGACCAGTATGGTTGCATTAAAGATACTTCCAAACCACTCGTTATTTATCCCAAACCCAATGCTAATTTTGTGGTAGATAGTGTATGTTTAAACATAGCAAATACATTTACTAACACCAGTACACTTAGCGTTCCTGCTGGCTTTACCGATGCAGTAAGTAACTACAGCTGGACGTATAACTACACCAACACTTACACCGCTAATGCTACTACAGCAAGCACAAGCCACATATATACATTGCCCGCAACACAAGCAATGCCAACGGCTGCGCTTATAATAAAAACAACAAACAACTGTGCCGATACTGTTACCAAATCGGTAATAGTATGGACATTGCCCAAGGCGATGTACAGTATGAACGCACCTTGTTTTCCTGCACCACTACTATTTACCAATGCCAGTACATTACTTGCAGGTACTGATAATAGTGCTATGGCAAGTATGAACATTAACTGGGGCAACGGGCAATCATCAGCAGTTACCGCCTTAAATTCAACACTAAACTATAACCATACCTCAAGCGGAAATTACGCTACTAAACTCACCCTTGCTACTAACCATGGTTGTAAAGATTCTATGAGTGTGAACATAACCATACATGCAAAACCAGTGGCTAATTATACAGCTACGCCACTCATAGGTTGCGAGCCATTGTGTGTAGTATTTGCGAATGCAAGTTCGCAAAACGAATCGCCAAATGGCGAAACTATTGCGAGTTATGGTTGGAGGTTTGGGGATTATAATGTTAAGAAAACGAGCGAAGATAAATCTAGCAACGCCAACCCAACCCACTGCTACAATAACTTAAGCGATACTACACAATTACACACCCCAACACTTATAGTTACCACTACCGAAGGTTGCACCGATACGCTTATTTATACAGATAGCGTAGTGGTGTATCCATCGCCAACAGCGGGCTTTAAGGTTATGCCACCAGTAGTAGATGTATTTAATCCAGAAATTAAAATACGAGATGAGTCGCACCTTGCTAGCACCATAATATGGAATTATGATAATGGCGAAACCAAGCAAGTAAGCAATCCTAATCCGTTGCAAAGTATGGGGCAGTACGTGTATAATTATACAGATTCGGGTACGTATATTATAAAACAAGTAGTAGTAACGGACAAGGGTTGTATAGATAGTACGCATCAACCAGTGCGTGTAAACCCTATTTATACTATATATGTACCCAATGTATTTACACCCAACGGCGATGGAGTAAATGATTATTTTATGGTAAAAGGCGTTAACATTAAGGACGTAGATTTAATTATATTTAACCGCTATGGCGAGTTAATAGCACGTGTGCAAAGTATGAGCAGTAAGGGTTGGGACGGTACCGACTTACGCCAAGGTAAGCTAAGCCAACAAGAAGTATATACCTGGAAACTAGAATACACAGATGTATTTAACACAAAACACAAAGGATTGGTGGGGACGGTGTCTCTTGTTAAATAGACTGTAATATAACTTTGTTAGCGATTGTGTTAATTAATTAACGCTATATTTTAATAAGATAGAAAAGTGCATAGGTTTAATAAAAAATAGTAGGTATTTTACTCTTTTATATTTTACTTTGAATTTTAGTTTTAAAACACAAACTTATGAGTTTAGATACACAATGGATGGGGCGTACACGCCTACTGGTAGGCGATGCAGGTATTGAAAAACTGCACAACGCCAACGTACTTATAGTAGGACTTGGCGGTGTAGGCTCGTATGCGGCCGAAGCTATATGTAGGGCTGGTGTAGGTAATATAACCATAGTTGATGGCGACACGGTAGATACTACTAACAGAAATCGCCAATTGCCAGCATTAAAAAGTACCGAAGGGTTGAGTAAAGTAGTACTTATGCACGAACGCTTGCTAGATATTAATCCGCAATGCAACATAACTATGCTTAATCAGTTTATGAAAATCGAAGATATGAAAGCATTGGTGTTGGATGGAAAGTTTGATTATGTGGTTGATGCCATAGATAGTATTACACCAAAACTCACGCTAATATCAACATGTGTGTTTAACAATATACGCATAATTAGCAGTATGGGCGCAGGCGGAAAGTTTGATCCTACACAAATATTAGTACAGGATATATCATCGTCATACAATTGTAATTTGGCACACTATGTACGTAAACGTTTGCGCAAATATGGCATTAGAAGCGGTGTAAAAGTAGTGTTTAGCACTGAGCTTGCTGAGGTATCGTCGCTGATGATTACTGATGGAAGTAATTTTAAACGTTCGGCATTTGGTACTATATCGTACATGCCTGCTGTGTTTGGTTTAACGTGTGCATCGGTAGTAGTGCGCGAATTGTTGGACAAAAAAGTAAAGTTTAATAAAGTAGATAGACCCGAACAGTTTTTAGCCAAAAAATAATTGATGAATACACAACCACATATAGGTGCTATGCTATTTGCGGCAGGTTTGGGCACGCGCTTAAAACCTTTTACCAACACACAACCCAAAGCCATGGCATTGGTTAATGGTAAGCCTTTGTTACAGCATAACATAGAAAAACTACGCAATGCAGGCATTACTTTTATAGTAGTAAATGTGCATCATTTTGCAGAGCAAATTATTGATTTTTTAAGCCTAAATAATAACTTTGGTTGCACTATAATAATAAGCCACGAAACACCCAACGTACTTGAAACTGGCGGTGGTCTTGCCTTTGCTGCGCATCATTTTACTATGCCCCATATTTTAATAGTTAATTGCGATATACTTTCTACTATTAATTACACACAACTTATTGAGCAACATATAAGCAGCACTAACGATGCTACACTGGCAGTAATGGATAGAGTTACGAGCAGAAATTTATTGTTGGACAATGCTACTAATTTAGTAGGTTGGTGCAATACTGCTACTAATGAAATAAAGTTGCCAGTGCCTTGCACACACCCTATTAGCAAGGCATTTAGCGGTATTCATATTATTAAAAATACACTTATAAGTGCTATAACACAGCAAGGTAAGTTTAGTATGATTGATGTATATTTGGATTTATGCACTACGCTAAATATTAAAAGCTATGACCACAGTAACGATGTGTTGGTTGATGTAGGGAAGCCTGAAGCCATAGTAGAAGCCGAAAAACATTTTAACTAAAAGTATTGAATAGATTAAAAACATACTTATACCAACCATTAACAAAAGTAAATAAATGGCTTTTGTTTTTTAATGTGTGCGTTAGTATAGTTACTGCACTAGCAATGCTTGCGCCATACATATCTGCACAGGTGTGGGCTTTGCCTGCTATGTGCAACATTGCGTTTCCGTATTTATACATAGCTAATATTGTATTTGTGGTGCTGTGGTTACTACAATTGCAAAAGTATAGCGTACTTAGTGCCATAGTTTTAATGATAGGTTTTAGTAATGTACGCAATAATGTAGCAGTTAATCTCAAGCACGAAATAGCAAAAAAACAAAATGCAACTTACCTTAAAATAATGTCGTACAACGTAAAGGTGTTTGACCTATATAATTGGACAAAAAACACACAAACACGTGTAGAAATAATAAATACGATAGTTGAAAACAAAGCCGATATAATAAATCTACAAGAGTTTTATACTAGTCCTATTGCGCCACATAACAACCACGACACACTTATGACTGCCTTGGGCTACTATGCAAACCTGCGCATTACTAAAGTTGTTAATAGCGATTATTTTGGAATAGTTACTTATAGTAAGTTTCCTATTGTAAATACAGGTGTAATAGAGTTTGAAAAAAAAGCCAACAACATAGCCATATATACTGATGTAGTTGTGAATAATAATGATACTATACGTATATTTAATTGCCACTTACAATCGGTACATTTAACTAAGACTGATTTTAATTTTTTACGTCATTTAAAAAATGGAATTCCCGATACTAATTATAACAATAACATACATTCTATATACGGTAGGTTAGCATTGGCGTATCGTAAGCGTATTTTGCAAGTAGAACAGCTTACGCAAGCTATACGTGAGTGTACTTACAAAGTAGTATTAACAGGCGATTGCAACGATGTGCCTAATTCATACACTTACACTCAATTAATAAATAGTGGGTTAAAAGATGCTTTTATAGCACAAGGATTTGGTTTTGGAAAAACATTTGCAGCTCCATTATTACCCTTACGTATAGATTATGTATTGCACAGTCCCACTATAAAATGTGTTGATTTTGAAATACTCTCAAGCAAAGCCTCCGACCATTATTCAATACTGACGGAGTTGGAATTCTAACTAATTATAATTATCAAATATTATAAAACAATACACTTACTACACTATTGCTGAGCAGAGACGAAACTCCTAAAGCACTGAGCTTGGGCTAAGCTTAGCTATTGTGGCGAGAGTAAAATAGTAAAATGAAGTTATTGTAATTAGTCTAAAATATGTACATAATTGGTGTTAGTTGAAATAGATAAATAACTATTGATTGTAAACTAATATAAAATAACAACGCCTTTGTATAATTAAATACAAAGGCGTTGTTGTGTGAAGTAATAAGCTAAAACTTATTTAAGTTTAAATGCTTTTTTAACCGCAGGAACCATATCTAGTTTTTCCCAAGTAAACAATTCTACTTTCATAGTTTTTGATTTGCCATCAGGCGTTGTAAATACTTTGGTAACAGTTTGGTTTTTACGCCCCATGTGTCCGTAAGCAGCGGTTTCGCTGTACATTGGTTGGCGTAGTTTCAAACGTTTTTCTATAAAGTAAGGGCGCATATCAAACAAGTTTTCTACTATTTTAGCTATTTCGCCATCGGCCATTTTTACTTTAGATGTACCGTAAGTGTTTACATATATTGATGTAGGTTGAGCCACACCAATAGCATACGATACTTGTACTAGCACTTCGCTGCATAAGCCCGAAGCTACTAAGTTTTTAGCAATATGACGTGTAGCATAAGCAGCACTTCTATCTACCTTAGATGGATCTTTACCGCTAAATGCACCTCCACCGTGTGCGCCTTTTCCACCGTAAGTATCCACTATAATTTTACGACCAGTTAAACCAGTATCGCCATGTGGACCGCCTATTACAAACTTACCAGTTGGATTTATGTGATACTTAATTTTATTGTTAAACAAGTGCGCGTACTTGGTATATTTGGCTTTTACACGGGGTATCAATATTTCTATCATATCCTTTTTAATTTTGGCTAACATTTTTGCATCAGCATCAAAATCGTCGTGTTGAGTTGATATAACAATAGCATCAATACGTACAGGTATGTTGTTATCATCATATTCTAGTGTTACTTGGCTTTTAGCATCAGGGCGTAGGTAGTTAATTAATTTACCTTCGCGACGCAATACTGCAAGCTCTTCCAATAGTTTGTGTGCTAAGTCCAATGCTAGTGGCATATAGTCGGCAGTTTCGTTGGTTGCATAACCAAACATCATACCTTGGTCGCCTGCGCCTTGCTCTTCTTTTTTCTTTTTATCTACACCTTGGTTTATGTCTGCCGATTGTTCGTGAATAGCAGAAAATACACCACAAGAGTTTGCTTCAAACATATACTCCGATTTGGTATAACCTATTTTCCTAATTACATCGCGTGCAATAGTTTGTACATCTAAGTATGCTTTAGATTTTACCTCGCCTGCTAATACAACCTGACCAGTGGTTACAAGTGTTTCGCAAGCTACTTTAGAATTAGGGTCAAAAGCTAAAAAATTATCAATTAATGCGTCCGAAATTTGGTCGGCAATTTTGTCTGGATGTCCTTCAGATACTGACTCTGATGTAAATAAATACGCCATGTTTTTTTAAGTTAAATTTTAAATGAATTAGTATGAAATTTTGGTTGTGTTTTTTTTATTTAATATTGCGAATTTATACATTTTATTTACAAATAAATGTTTTTTTGATTGTATTATAGCACCTTGTATTCAAACCAATATTATGAACTATTTTATAACACTATTCACGCTACTTATTACAGTTGTTGCACAAGCACAAACTATAGATAAAGCGTATACTAATTTTAAAAATAATGGGCAACTTAAAAATGCTACTACAGCATTGTATATAATAGATTGCGCCACCAAGCAAACTGTATTTGAACATAATAAAGAGCTATCTGTTACGCCTGCATCAACTCTTAAATTGCTTACCACTATAAGTGCACTGGAGTTGCTAGGCAGTAATTATGAAATTAAAACTAAATTAGTTTTTGATAGCATTAAACATACTTTGCATCTATACCCCAATTACGACCCCACATGGGCAAGCCAATATGTGGCTAAAGATGCTTTCGCTAACGAGCTTATTGCCATCATTAAAAATAAAAAATGGAACGTAGTACAGCTTAATATACACACCAACATACAAGATGCACAACCCACTAATACCAATTGGTTGTGGGGAGATATGGGTAATTATTTTGGGGCAAGTCCACAAAGTCTTAATTGGAAAGACAATAAACTCACTACCTATTTTAACACAACTATAGCTGGCGATAGTGCTGTGTTAGTAAAATGTGTACCCAAAATAGATAAGCTAACCCTAACTACTGCTGTGCTCGCAAGTTCTAAAAGTGGAGATAATACCATAGCTTATAGCGCACCCAATAGTTATAATGTAATGATAGAGGGGGAGTTGCCCGAATATAAAAACAACTACGAAGTAGAAATTAGTAACCCATTAGTGAGCAACTTATTTACCCAAGAAATAAAACAACTATTAGGGATTAAAATAATTAGTTTTAACAATGAAAATTCTATTGAAACACCTGCTAATACAGCATTTATATACTCGCCTAGATTAAGCGATTTGGTGCATAAAACAAACTTGTATAGTTTAAATTTATATGCAGAATGTTTGCTAAAACAAATAGCCATGCAACAAAAATGGGGGGCTAAAAACGCTACAATTTTAAATGAATTACTTAACTACTGGAAAATAAAAATACCCACACAAGCTCAAGGTATGGACTTGCAAGATGCCTGCGGCTTATCGCCTATGAATAAAGTAACGGTGCAGTTTCAAACACAATTATTATTGCATGCTCGTAATGCTAATTATTATACTGTACTAGAATATTCGTTACCTATTATGGCACAAAGTGGTTCGTTAAAAAACATGTGCAAAGGTACAGTAGCCGAAGGGCGTATAAATGCTAAAACAGGCTATATACATGGCGTGCGAGCCTATAGTGGTTATGTAAAAACATTGAGTAATAAAACACTAGCGTTTTCATTTATTGTAAATAATTTTACATGTAGCCCATCACAAGTTAAGCAATTAATGGAGCAAGTGTTTGTAAGTATGGTTATGCAATAAGGGCTATGCTTTTAACACATTATCAATAGCGGTATGTAATTGGTTTACCATTTTTGTCTCGGTAAAATTGTTGTTATAATGAGCCAAAGCATTAGCGCTCATAGTGGTTATTAAATTAGGCGTAATGGCTAATTGGTACAAACGTTCGGCTATTTGTTGTGGTGCATTATCATCAACTATAAAACCGTTGTGGTTATCTATTACCGATTCTTTTATAGCACCCTTATTAGTACTTATAATAGGTAAGCCCGCAGCCATTGCTTCTACTATAACCCAAGGGTGACCTTCAGGCGCACGTGGTGTAAACACAAACACATTTGCTTGCTCGTAATATTTATTTTTATCAGGGCCTGTTACTATGCCTTTAAATTGTACGTTAAGTGTATTATCGGTTACTAATTTTAGGCATTGGGCTTTAGTTGCTTCATCTCGCCAAGCACCAATAATAGTACATTCAAAGGGAATAACATATTTATTTTTTAACAATACTAGTGCATCTATTACATCAATAATGCCCTTGGTTGCTTGCAAGTTACCTAGGTATAATACTTGCAATTGGTTATTTATTTTGGTGGTGTGTGTGTATGTATAGTTAGCGCCATTGGGTACTACATGTATTTTTTTGGTGCTTAAAAATGGTTCAAATATATATTTTAAGTTAGTACCCAATACTATTGCACCCTGAGTTTTAGTTAGGGTTGCGTAGGTTATTTTTCTAGTTATAAAATTACTTTTGTTGTACCAATCTAACAATACACTACCGTGCAAATGCACCAGTACCTTTACGCCCATTGCGCGACATATCCATATAAACATTGCATCTTTAACAAAACCAATTGTGGTTTGGCTAATAGGAATAACAGCACATTGAGGGTGTTTTTTTTTAATTGTTTTATACAACTGCACATACATCATTAGGTTTAATTTAAACTTATTAAAGCTAATTTTACCAAGTGTATCAAGGCTAGTGTGTACGTTAGTATTTATAGGTATAAGTGTATAGTTTTGGTGTAATGCTGATTGCATAATAAGCAGCATACTTACTGATGTGCCATAATACGGCGGTGGAATTTTGCCTAAAATAAGTACAGTTGGTTTGCTCATTGGTGGTATTATTTAACGTCGGCTTGCGGGTAAGCAAGCATAACAATATATGGGCACTATTAAGTACATAACAGGTGGATACATTGATGGATTGGTAGAGATAGAGTATAAAGTAGTAAATACCACCGCACCCAGTATTAAGTGCTGCTGTAGGGCTTTCATTGCGAGTGCTTTTATAGTAATATGCACTACCAAATATACGTTGGTAATAAAACCTACTACGCCAGTGAGGAATAGGTAGCGTATAAAATCATTGTGTGCGGCAGTGCCACAAAATACATTACTGTTTTCAAACGTGAAGGGCATACCAAATAATTGTGCATAAAAAGGAAAATTAAAAAACTCACTAAACATATATTCCCAACGACCTACACGCCCGTGTAGCAAGCGGCTAGAGTCTTGGTCGCCATCGGCAACTGCCAAATCGGTGGCTATGAGCGGACGTATTACTTCAACAAGTGTATCGCTAAATAGTAGTGCAACTATTGCTACTACTGATAGTACAGCTATAATACCAACGCCTTTATTTTCTCGTATGTATTTATAGCCAAACAAACCCAGTAACGATATAAATACCGCCCAACTTGCCATATGATTTATTTTGAGTAATACTGTAACCGTAAATACTATAGATGCTCCTAACCACAGCATTCGTTTTGGAAGTGGTACCGTACTAGCACGAGATGTGAAAAAATAAGTAATGCACAAGAAACTAAGGTTAGCATAAAAACCATAGTTGGTAACATCGGCAAAGTTACCTTGTATGCGCTCCAAGCCTCGGCTATACTTTACTTGTACTGGGCTAAACAATACTTCGTAAGCTAATAATGCAGCTACAAATATGGCTGAATATACAAAGGTTTGCATTATCATTTCCATATCATTACGAGAATTAACTACACGACGCAAAAAATAAAATAGGTAAATCATTACGGGTAATTTAAATACGAACGATAAATTATTGGTAGATACTGGATCGTAAAAAAATATAAGTGTACATGATAAAAGTACTAATGCCGACAGTGTATTAAATATGCCATCAATGCTAGAACGTGGGTTTTGCGGTAGTTTGCGAGTAACATACAGGACTATAATAGGAGAAAAAATACCCACAATATACAACGGAGATATTGCTGGCGATATTTTTTTGAGGTAATAAAAATTATCAATAATAGGACGCAATAGCAATAGCCAAAAGAACCAACGCTTGTTCCATGGTGTGCTGTTAAACCATTGTTTCCATTGTTTGTAATTAAACATTGTGCAGCTTACTTGTTAGGATATTCTATACGTAAGTGATAAATATTTAAAAGTTTTTTTATAAATATTTTTTTTATAGTGCTTATGTTTTTAAATGTAATGTCGGAGTTTATAAATTGCTCATCATCTATTTGTTTGTTAATAATTTTATTTACCAAAGCACTAATAGTTTCGGCGTTGTATTGTTTTAAACTACGTGATGATGCCTCTACACTATCCGCCATCATTAACACTGCAGTTTCTTTGCTAAATGGTATTGGACCGGGGTATTGAAATAGCGTTTCGTCTATTTTCTCATCAGGGTGAATTTTTAAATACGATTGATAAAAATATTGCACCTTACTTGTGCCGTGATGTGTACGTATAAAATCAATGATACGATCGGGCAAATTATTTTTTTTAGCTAGTTCAATTCCTGCTTTTACGTGTCCTGTAATTATAGTTGCACTTTCTTCGGAGCTAATATCATCGTGCGGATTAACGCCTGTAGTTTGGTTTTCAATAAAATATACGGGCGAAGTTATCTTGCCAATATCATGGTACAGTGCGCCTGCTCGCACAAGCAAAGGCGAACCTCCTATGGCATGTATAGCATCTTCGGCAAGGTTGGCTACTTGCAACGAATGTTGAAACGTACCTGGTGCTTTTTCTGATAAGGAGCGTAACAGTTTGCTATTGGTATCAGTTAATTCCAACAACGAAATATCGCTTAGGAATCCAAATACTTTTTCGCACACATATATAAGCGGATAGCTAAATAAAGTAATCATACTACTTACTGCAAACAATCCAAAATACTCTGGTTCTACGCTATCTATACGCCCTTGTTGCACTATACTTAAACCAAAATAAGTAATGCTATACGCCAAGAATATATACATTACCGCTACAAATAATTGCGAACGGTTACGCATATTAACAATACTAAAAATAGTAACCATACCTGCAATTAGTTGCAGCAGAAAAAACTCAAAACTATTGGGTACAACCAAACCAACTATAAGGCATGATACAATGTGTGTAAATAGTGCTGTACGTGTATCGTAAAATACTCGCATCATTACTGGCAATATACAGTAAGGAAGTACGTACAAGCTTATAATGTCGGTACGTAGTGTAACTGCCGTCATTACTACATTTATAACTATACATATAAGTATAAATGTTACATTGTTATTATCAGCAATTATATCCTTACGAAACAAGGTTAAAAACAAAAACAACAATGCAATACATACGCTTACTAGTACACATTGCCCTACTAATATTAACCAATAATTAGTACGTGAACTTATTTTTTGGCTGTATTGCGATTTTAACGATTCCAACATTTGAAAACTCAAATCATCGGTTACTTCGCCTTTGGTTATTATAGGGTCGCCTTGCTTAACCATGCCATGGGTAGGCGATACATCGTTTTGCGATTGGTCTTGTGTTTTGTCAGTCATTGCGGCATCATACTTAATGTTGTGCTTTAAGGCATTTTCTATTAAGGATACTATTGCTGCATTGTTTCCTAGCTGATTGTTTACATAATCGTAAGCCGTTTGTAGTGTGTAAATGCTGCTTAACTCACGCTCATTTAGTTGGTTGTTGGTTAATACATTTACGGTGTATGTGTTGGCTTGTCCGTCGAGCTGTTCGTTAGTTTCAATAACGCCTTGGCTGTATATGTGCATTAATATACTCGAGCCAATCGTTTTATTAATAGGCGCAATACTGTTGTTATTTAGTTTGGTAAGGCTATCAAAGGTAAGTTCAAATATATTAATTTGTATTTTAGCAACAGCACTGTCTAAAGTAAAATAGGGATGTGTATTGGTTTTAGCTATTTTTTTATCTCGTTTCAATTCTTCTTTACTTTTGTATATGGCAAAGTCAAATGGTGCTATAAGTGTGGGGTTCATCCATACTTTACCCATTTTGTATTCGTATTTAAACTTACCTTCTTTGGGCAAATTATACACAATAACTACTACGGCTAGTACAAATAAAATTATTTTAAAAACATCGGCGTGTTTTTCGCGAAGGAGTAAATATAGTTTTTTCAAAAGCGTGTAATCTTAATACTAATTTTATAGCAATAATAAGGTTTTAATTGATAAGTTTTATATCTTAACAGGACTAAACCTATTTACTATTTTGCGTACTTTATTGTTAATTTCCGGGCTAAGTTCTAGTTTTAACATGAACACAATAAACACTCCGCCTACTACGGTTACGTTTTCGTACAATGCTGCCAAACGCTTAATAATACTGTATTGCGCAAAGTTGGTATCTTGATACTCATCCACCATTATGTATTTAAACTTATGTTGGTATTTAAGTAAAATATCCGCATAGCGCAAAAACAAAATATTAGTATTCTACAACAAATCATCAAAATCCATTGCCGAACTTTGTACCAATCGTTTTTGGTAAGTGCTTTATATTTGTCCTATCATAGGGCGATTTGCTATTCTGCCCTCAGTAGCATTGTATTCTTGGGCAGATATTAAACTGTTTTTAGCACTACTTATACGCCTTAATAAACTTGCGGGTTTGTATATTTTATCGTCCAAGTTAAGTTCCTTTACAATGCCACGAATCATACTGCGACTATCGTCGGAATCTTAAATAGTAAAGATACTGGGGAATCACAGTTTTTCCGACTCTGCTCTTAATATACGTGCAAATACCGAGTGAAAAGTACCCATCCAAAGATTACGACCATTCCCGTCGGTTATGGCTGTAATACGCGCTTTAATTTCGCGTGCGGCTTTGTTGGTAAAGGTAAGCGCAAGCACGTTAAATGGGCTAACGCCTTGGTGTAACAAGTGAGCTATACGCATAGTTAACACGCGCGTTTTGCCCGAACCTGCCTCTGCTATAACCATAGTAGGTCCGTCAGTATTTTTAACTCCTGCGCGCTGTGCAGCGTTTAATCCATCTAAGTAATGTGCCAATGTAGTTTTAACGTTTGGTTCAAAAATACATTACACATTATTTAATTGCACTATGCCATTTGTTTAAATAATAAAAAGTTATTTACAATGGTAATTATGTGTCGAACGATGTTACTGAAAAGCTATTAAAAACATACAATTTGCCAATTGATGCTATTGAAATAATAGAAACTGACTTGTTTAATTACGTACCTACTCAACAATTTGATTTGATGCTATCATCGGATTTTATTGAGCATTTTGAAAACATTCCATTATTAATTCAAAAACACGTAGATTGCCTTGTAGGCGGAAGTAAATTATTAATAACATTGCCTAACCCTACAGGTTATAAATGGTTGGGTACAACGTAAGTTTGATATTGTTAACTACAACATACATCTTATAGAATGTAAGAATATAAACGTACTTAAAAAATGTAAGCGTATATTATTACGGAAAGCCCATGGTTTTTTAGAACCCAAAGCCCAAGTAAACGATGTTACCAGAAAATGAATAAGAATGTTGTCAATGGTTATTAAATTATTTCTTTTGCAAGGAAAATTAATATCGCTGTACTTACTAATAGAAGTTGAGAAATAAAAAATTCGTTATGCTTTTTTAGCATAACGAATTTAAATAAAAAGAGAAAAGTTTTATTGCAACACAACCTTTTTAATATCTGTTGTGCTGCCTTGCGCATCTATAATATAAATAAAATAAACACCTTTGCCTGTAAATGAAGCTAAGTTTACGTTAAATTGTTGTTGATTTATCGCACTTGTAAACATGGTTTGCCCAAGCGCATTGGTTATTTTAATGGTACAACCAACTAGTGTCGAAAGATTACCATTGTCAATAATCAAATGATCTTTAGTAGGGTTGGGATACACTTTTATTGTGTTGTTATAAGTAATAGGATTATAACCAGTTATTGAACCATTAATGATTAAAGTATCAGTCACTGTAATAGTTTGCTTGCAAATGTTTTCGTTATACAATGCGCTAATTTCATATGGCGTTACAGATCTGTTATACAAGCGTAAATCGTCTATTTTTCCATGAAAAGGATAGTCTCCACTAAACCTCAATCCAACTGTTGCGCTTAATGCCCCTGAGCCATAATAGGCTACGTCGCCCGATTGTACAACTATAGAGTCCACAAACACATTATTTACATAAGTTTTAATGGTGTTTGTATTACGCGTTACCACTAAGTGATACCATTGATTTAAATCAGCAGTATCGTATTGGTAAATGAATCCAAGAGGATGATTGGTATTGTAGCCACCACCACCCCAACCATTAATAATTGGAGTTGCAAACGTAACATTGTTATTGTAGTTTATAAATTGATCGCCTGCGCTACTACCTATTGACAACGCAAAATAACGATCTCCATTCATAGGATATGAACTTAGATAAAGCCACGCAGAATAGGTGTATTCATTCATATTAAGTCCAGCGGGTGGAATTGTTATATAATTGTTGGGCGTGCCGTTAAAACTATACGCGGCATTAGGCGTGCCAAACCTGTCGGTAGTAAGGGTTGCGCCAGTAACCGTTCCGTTTAGCGCATTTACACTTCTATCGTTAGCGTTTCCTGTAAATGGGTAATCTCTTACAAGACCATTCGTTGATATTTGAGCAGACGCTGTTCCTAACAAGGAAGCCCCTAAAATTAAAATTGATACAACTTCTTTCATTATGCTTTAAGGATTAATTTTTAACTATCTTTTTCAAATGTAAATTAATATTTTCAATTGTACACTATAAATTTTTTAACTTTGTATAATAGACATGTAATGTAAGCTCCACTTTTTAGTACGATTTAGAAATAGACAAAAGTTTAATTTTAAAACGTAAAAAAAAGAACAATGAAAAAAGGGAAATTTAGTAAAGATTAAATTGCTAAATTTTAAAATAATTTGGGCTAATTAAAATTTATAATTGACATTACCCACACTAAGCGTCGTAGGCCCCAAATAGTTGAGCAATTTTTTTTATATTTGGCTAATGTAATGCATAGTTACGCAAGTTGAGAGAGCTCAAGTTGATTAAGTTCTTTTTTACTTCGGCTAGGCTAGCGAATTTCATTTTTTTTAATTTATATCTTAACAGGACTAAACCTATTTACTATTTTGCGTACTTTACTGTTAATTTCGGGGCTAAGTTCTAGTTTTAACATGAACACAATAAACACTCCGGCTACTATGGTGCTTCGTATAATAATATCTACATATAAATTATTAAGGTAAGGCATAAAATAGCTTGGCAAATAAGCAAGCAAACCAATACCAATGAGCTGTAGCGTAGTAGCTGTGTAAGGTTGCATTTGGTATTTATTGTATAATAACAAATAACGCATTGCATTGCCATATATGCCTGTAATTGCAGTGGCTATTGCCGAGCCCATAATACCGTAAATAGGTATAAATATCATATTAGCAATAATTACAACTGCCATCATAGATAGTACAATAAAAGTATCGTACCTAAAGTACTTGGAGTTGGCAATAATAAGTTGATTGATTCCTGTTGCCATTTCAACCAAATAACCTATGCTAAGTATAAGTATTACGCTTTTGCCTGCGGCGTATTCGGGCGGAATAAGTTGCATTATATTATCTATATTAGCATAAATACCTACAAACAATAATAACCCAATGGTAAGTTGGCTATTGCAGGATTTGTGGTACATAATTTTTATTTGAGGTATATCGTTAGTTTTAAATGCTTCTGCCACCATGCTCGACATAATACGGTATAACGACCGTGCAGGAATTAAAATAATAGTGCCAAAATAAAATGCTACGCCATATACCCCTGTTTTTTCTTCGCCCAATATCCAGTTTATCATTACGGCATCTATGTTTAAAATAATAGCTCCTGCCCCCCCTGTTATTATGGAGTACATACCCAATTTAAGCATTTGTGTGCGCAGTTCTTTACTCACAAAACCACGTACTGGTTGTATGTGCCACTCATTGTTTTTAATTATATACCCCAACAATAATAGCGTGGGCAAACAAGTAGCCACAATATATAGCAGTATTAAAATATTAAAGTTAATTACCTCAAAAAAGTAAGCCGTTAGCACTACTAAAATAAGTACACGTTGCAAAAACTCTTTACTAAACGAACCTATAACCGAATTGTAACCTGCACGCAAGTAGCTATCGAGCACATTAAAGAAAATAGTAAAAAAGGTAAGCGGTAGTAAGTAAAATAAATAAGTAATAAACAACGGAGACTTACCCACGTTATGTGCTATGAGCGTAGGCTGCAAATAATAAAACACAATGCAACATAACGCAAAACCAATACCCGACACTAACAACGCATAAAATAAAAAGCCGTTGTGCCCATTGTCTTTATTGCGGAAATACGGAAAAAAACGATTAGTAACAGCCGTAAAACCCAAGTTGGCAAACTGTGCAAACAAGGCTGCATAAGCAACTAATATACGTAGCACACCATTTTGTGCGGGTGCTAGCAAGTGCGAAAGCCACATTACTGTAACAAAGCCTAAGCCAGCCCCTAAGTAGGAGTATATGGCGTTTTTGGTGGCTTGTTTTTCTATTATTCCCATTGGTTGTACGAAGGTATAATTTACTTTAATAAATGGGTTTTTAAAATGCAACTTATTTTAGTACATTTGAAAATAAACCTAACATTCCTAATGCGCTATTTACAACTCACTTTTTTTTTTATGTTTATTACTTTGCACTGTTTTGCTCAAAAACAAAATAACATTTGGTGCTTTGGCGACAATGCAGGGCTAAACTTTAATACCACTACCCCAACTGTACTTACAGGTTCGCAAATGAGTACCAACGAAGGTTGTGCAAGCACATCAGACTCGTTAGGTAACTTATTATTTTATACTGATGGTATTAGTGTGTGGAATAAAACACATGCTGTAATGCCCAATGGTACAGGCTTACTTGGGAGTGCGTCTACCACACAATCGGCATTAATAGTACCGCAACCAGGAAGTACTACGCTGTATTATATTTTTACTATTGGCGAATTAGGCGGTAGTATGAATTATACAATGGTAGATATGACCTTAGCAGGAGGCAATGGAGGTGTAGTAGCATCATCAAAAAACACGGTATTACATCCACTAGTTGCCGAAAAACAATGTGCTTTTATGCGTTGCGATGGTAGTATATGGTTGATAAGCCACGAATGGAATACGAATAATTTCTTTGCCGATTTAATAACTCCTACAGGGATTAATAGTACTGTAGTTTCAGCAGTGGGAGTGGTGCATA